>NZ_BCPO01000070.1:0-69087 GCF_016586105.1 Burkholderia sp. E168m15 | reverse complement strand
GCGCCGCGCGGTGGACGACGTCGCGCGCCGCGGCAGCACGCCGCTCGTCGTGGCCGACCTGCGAGGACGGGGCGGCGCGCGTGCTCGGCGTGATCGAGCTGAAGGACATCGTGAAGGGCGGCATCAAGGAGCGCTTCGCGGAACTGCGCAAGATGGGCATCAAGACCGTGATGGTGACGGGCGACAACCGGCTGACGGCCGCGGCGATCGCGGCGGAAGCGGGCGTCGACGATTTCCTCGCGGAAGCGACGCCGGAAACCAAGCTCGCGACGATTCGCGAGCATCAGGCGGCTGGGCGCCTCGTCGCGATGACGGGCGACGGCACCAACGACGCGCCGGCGCTCGCGCAGGCCGACGTCGCGGTCGCGATGAACACCGGCACGCAGGCGGCGAAGGAAGCCGGCAACATGGTCGACCTCGACTCGAACCCGACCAAGCTGATCGAGATCGTCGAGATCGGCAAGCAGATGCTGATGACGCGCGGGTCGCTCACCACGTTCTCGATCGCGAACGACATCGCGAAGTACTTCGCGATCATCCCGGCCGCGTTCGTGACGACCTATCCGCAACTGCGCGTGCTCGACATCATGCATCTGACGTCGCCGGCGTCCGCGATCCTGTCGGCGGTGATCTTCAATGCGTTGATCATCGTCGCGCTGATTCCGCTCGCGCTGAAGGGCGTGACCTACCGGCCGCTCGGCGCGGCGTCGCTGCTGCGCCGCAACCTGCTGGTGTACGGCCTCGGCGGTGTGCTGCTGCCGTTCCCGTTCATCAAGCTGATCGACATGACGCTCGCCGCGCTCGGCTGGGCCTGAGCCGGCCGCACTTGAAGGAACCATCATGAAAACGTTGATTCGCCCGCTCGTCGTGCTTTTTGTCGTGCTGACCGCCGTGACCGGCCTCGCTTATCCGGCCGTGATGACCGTGTTCGGTCAGGCCGTGTTCCCGTCGCAGGCCAACGGCAGCCTGATCGAGCAGAACGGCAAGGTCGTCGGCTCCGCGCTGATCGGCCAGCCGTTCGACGCGCCGAAGTACTTCTGGGGCAGGCTGTCGGCCACCGCGCCGATGCCGTACAACGCGGCAGGCTCCGGTGGCTCGAACCTCGGCCCGTTGAACCCGTCGCTCGCCGACCAGGTGAAGGCGCGCATCGCCGCGCTGCGAGACGCGGGCACCGACCTGTCGAAGCCGGTGCCGGTCGACCTCGTGACGGCGTCGGCGAGCGGCCTCGATCCGGAGATCACGCCGGCCGCGGCTGCATATCAGGTCGAGCGCGTTGCGAAGGCGCGCAACCTGGCGCCGGACGCGGTCGCGCAACTCGTCGCCGCGAACACGGCGGGCCGCCAGTTCGGCGTGCTCGGCGAGCCGCGCGTGAACGTGCTGAAGCTGAATCTCGCGCTCGACGCGGCGCAGGCCGCGCACTGAGCGAGCGTGCATGCGGGCTCCCCGGCGCGGCTGGCTGCGCCGCCGGGCCCGACTTCGTTTCGACGGCGCTCGCGCCGTCTTTGCCTTTTGCGGCGATTTGGAACCACAATGGCTGTATCTCGCGCGCCATCCGGCGTGTCGCCCTCCTGACGCATGAACCGCCCCGATCCCGACCAACTCCTCGACAAGCTGCAGCGCGATGAAGAAAAGCAGCGGCGCGGCCAGCTCAAGATCTTCTTCGGCGCGTCCGCCGGCGTCGGCAAGACCTACGCGATGCTGCAGGCCGCGCGCCAGCGCGTGCAGGAAGGCGTCGACGTCGTCGTCGGCATCGTCGAGACCCACGGCCGTGCCGAAACCGCCGCGCTGCTCGACGGCCTCGACGTGTTGCCGCCCGCCCGCATCGACTATCGCGGCCGCCCGCTCGCCGAATTCGATCTCGACGGCGCGCTCGCGCGAGCGCCGCAACTGATCCTCGTCGACGAGCTCGCGCATTCGAACGTGCAGGGCGCACGGCACCTGAAGCGCTGGCAGGACGTCTACGAGCTGCTCGACGCGGGCATCGACGTGTATACGACCGTCAACGTCCAGCACCTCGAAAGCCTGAACGACGTGGTCGGCGCGATCACCGGCATCCGCGTGTGGGAGACCGTGCCCGATCGCGTGTTCGACGCGGCCGACGAAGTCACGCTCGTCGACCTGCCGGCCGAGGAACTGCTCGAGCGGATGCGCGACGGCAAGGTCTATCTCGTGCAGCAGGCCGAGCGCGCGGTGCGCAACTTCTTCCGCAAGGGCAACCTGATCGCGCTGCGCGAACTCGCGCTGCGGCGCACGGCCGATCGCGTCGACGCGCAGATGCGCGAGTACCGCGCCGACCGTTCGATCCAGCGCATCTGGCAGGCGCGCGAGCGGCTGCTGGTGTGCGTCGGGCCCGGCCCCGAAGCGCCGACGCTCGTGCGCGCGGCGGCGCGGCTCGCGGCGAGCCTGAAGGCCGACTGGATCGCCGTGTACGTCGAGACGCCGCGCCTGCAACGGTTGCCCGACGCGCGGCGGCAGCGCACGCTCGACGCGCTGAAGCTCGCGGCCGAACTCGGCGCGGAGACGGCCACGCTCGCCGGTGCGGATGCGGTCGCCGCGCTGATCGGCTATGCGAAGGTGCGCAACGTGTCGAAGCTCGTCGCGGGCGGCTCGCCGAAGGTCGGGCTCGTGCGCCGCTTCGCGCGGCCGTTCGGCGAGCAGCTGGCGGAGCGCGCGGGCGACGTCGACCTGATGCTGATTCGCGCGTCCGCGAGCGACGAGACGCGCGCCGTACCGCTCGACGCACGGGCGCGCGACTGGCGCGATGCGTTCGCGCAGTTCGGCACGCACCGCTCGCCGCCGCGCCATTACGCGTATGCGGCCGCGATCTGCGCGGCGATCACCGTCGTCGCGAGCGTCGTGTCCGGGCGGCTCGACCTCACGAACCTCGTGATGCTGTACCTGCTCGGCGTGGTGTTCTCGGCCGTGCGGCTCGGGCGCGGCCCGGGCGTGCTGCAGTCGTTCCTGTCGGTGGCCGCGTTCGATTTCTTCTTCGTGCCGCCGCGCATGTCGTTCTCGGTCAGCGACACGCAATACCTGCTGACCTTCTTCGGGATGCTGCTGACGTCGCTCGTGATCAGCCACCTGACGTCGACGCTGACGCGCCAGGCGAGCGTCGCGCAGCGCCGCGAGCGCCGCACCGGTGCGATCTACGCGATGGCGCGCGAGCTCGGCGCGGCGCTGACGACCGAGCAGATCGTCGAGATCGGCAGCCGCCACGTGGGCGAGGTGTTCCGCGCGCGTGTCGCGTTCCTGCTGCCCGACAGCGCGGACCAGGTGCGGCAGAAGATCGAGGAGCCCGACGCGGCCGTCACGCTGACCGGTGCCGAGCTCGACAGCGACGTCGGCCAGTGGGTGTACGACCAGCAGAAGCCGGCCGGGCGCGGCACCGATACCTTGCCGGCGACGGCCGCGCTGTACCTGCCGCTGAAGGCGCCGATGCGCACGCGCGGCGTGCTGGCGGTCGCGTCGCGCGAGCCGCGCGAACTCGAGGTGCCCGAGCAGCAGCGGATGCTCGACGCATTCGCCGCGCAGATCGCGCTCGCGCTGGAGCGTGTGCACTACGTCGAGATCGCGCGCGACGCGCTCGTCAACATGGAGTCCGAGCGGCTGCGCAACTCGCTGCTGTCGGCGATCTCGCACGACTTGCGCACGCCGCTCACGACGATCGTCGGCTTTTCGTCGATGCTCGCGAACGGGCGCGCGGCCGCGCAGGCGGGCGACGCCGCGGCGGCCGCGCGGCTCGCGCAGCGCGAGGGCGAACTCGTCGACGCGATTCACGACGAGGCGCTGCGGATGACGGGCATCGTCACGAACCTGCTCGACATGGCGCGGCTGCAGGCCGGCAGCCTGCAGCTCAAGCGCCAGTGGTCGCTGCTCGAGGAAACGGTCGGCGCTGCGCTCGCCGCCTGCCGGCGCGTGCTCGCGCGCCATCCCGCGCGCGTCGCGCTGCCGGCCGACCTGCCGCTGCTGCAGATGGACGCGGTGCTGATGGAGCGCCTGTTCACCAACCTGTTCGAGAACGCGGCGAAGTACACGCCGCCCGATACGTCGCTCGACATCGGTGCCGAGCGCGTGACCGAGGACGGGCAACCATTCGTGCGCGTGCACGTCGACGATCATGGCCCGGGCCTGCCGGCCGGGATGGAAACGCGGATCTTCGACAAGTTCACGCGTGGCGAGAAGGAATCGGCGACGCCTGGCATCGGGCTCGGCCTCGCGATCTGCCGCGCGATCGTCGAGGCGCACGGCGGTAAAATCGGCGCGCTCAACCGCACCGCGCCCGACGGCCACGTGACGGGCGCGCGCTTCTGGTTCACGCTGCCGGTCGACACGCCGCCGGCCGCGCCGGCCGTGCCCGACGACGAATCCGACCTGCCGGGCGCATCGCCCCCATCCGAGTCATTGCCAGACCATGAGTGAACCCAGCCTGACCGTCGTCCTGATCGAGGACGAAAAGCAGATCCGCCGCTTCGTGCGCGCCGCGCTCGAAGAGGAGGACATCGCGGTGTTCGAGGCCGAGACGGGCAAGCAGGGGCTGATCGACGCGGCGACGCGCAAGCCCGATCTCGTGATCGTCGACCTCGGCCTGCCCGATACCGACGGCCTCGACGTGATCCGCGAGCTGCGCGGCTGGTCCGAGGTGCCGGTGATCGTGCTGTCCGCCCGCACGCAGGAAGAGGAGAAGGTCGCGGCGCTCGACGCGGGCGCCGACGACTACCTGACCAAGCCGTTCGGCGTGTCCGAACTGCGTGCGCGGATGCGCGCGCAACTGCGCCGGCGCAACCAGGGCGGCGCGAACGAGTCGCCGAAGGTGAGCTTCGGCACCGTGACCGTCGATCTCGCGCTGCGCCAGGTGTGGCGCGACGACGCGATCGTCCACCTGACGCCGCTCGAATACCGGCTGCTCGCGACGCTCGTGCGTCACGCGGGGCGCGTGCTCACGCACCGCCAGCTGCTGCGCGACGTGTGGGGGCCGTCGCACGTCGAGAGCCATCACTATCTGCGCATCTACATGGCGCACCTGCGCCAGAAGCTCGAGGCCGATCCCGCGCAGCCCGAGCACATCGTCACCGAGACGGGCGTCGGCTACCGGCTCGTCGGCGCCGTGTGACGGGCGGTGCGCGGCGGCGCATGCGGCCGTGACGCCGCGCATCGGCACGGTTGCGCCGGCGCGACAGTCTCTCGACCGGCGCCGGCCTTGCACACCCGTTGCGCAATCCCCGCTATCCTGACCGTTCCGCGAACGAAAACGAGGAGCGTGCAATGTCCGTCCGTCTGGTCGTCATCCGTGCGCTGGCGCTGGTCGCGCCCGGCGCGTTCGCCCAGCCGTTGCCGCCCGGGCAGCAGCCGCCCGCGCAGGTGGCGCTGGCCAATCCCGCGTCAGTCAACTGCGAGAAGCTCGGCGGTCGCCACGTGATCCGCAACCTGTCGAGCGGGCAGGTCGGGATGTGCGTGTTCGAGGATGGCCGCGTGTGCGAGGAGTGGGCGCTGTACCGCGACGATCGCTGCGTCGGCGGCGGTGCGCCGAAGCGCGTGGCGAACTGAGCGCGGCCGGCCGATCGCGCCCCGCATCGGCCACCGACGTGGCCGGCAGCCGGCAGGTCCGTAAGCCTCTTGTTATACTCGGCGCCGCCCGGGGACGACCCCGGGCCATTCGCTTCAACGGGGACGGCCCCATCCGATCTGGAGTACGTCGAGATGGCGTGGGTATGGTTGTTGATCGCCGGTTTGCTGGAAGTGGCCTGGGCGGCCGGCTTGAAATCGTCGGACGGCTTCACGAAGCTCGGTCCGTCGGTGTTTACGATCGTGACGGCGCTGGCCAGCTTCGGGCTGCTCGCGGTCGCGATGCGCCAGTTGCCGCTCGGCACCGCATACGCGGTGTGGACGGGCATCGGCGCGGTCGGCGCGTTCGTGTTCGGTATCGTGATGATGGGCGAGGCGCTGACCGTCGCGCGCGTCGCGAGCGCGGCGCTGATCGTCGCGGGGCTGGTCGGCCTGAAGCTGTCGTCGGCCGCCTGACGACGGGATGCCGGGCGCGCATGCGCCCGGGCGCCATCCCGCACTGCGGAATTGCGCCGGCCGCCCGCCCAGCCTGTCTATAATGGAACGCATTCGGGCCTGAATCCCGTCGTGCTTCGCGCGGCACGCGGTGCCGGTCGCCACGCGCCGCGCGGCCAGTCTGTCCGACCCGATCCGGTCAATCGGCAAAACGCACGGAAAGTGCAAGGAGAGGGCCATGATCGAAGCCATTTCGCTCGGCGCGGGGCTCGCGTGGGCGAGCGGCCTGCGCCTGTACCTGACGGTCCTGATCGCCGGCGTGCTGGCGCGGTTCGGCTGGCTCCATCTGCCCGACACGCTGGCCGTGCTGATGTCGCCGTGGGTCATCGGCGCCGCGGCCGTGCTCACCGTAACCGAATTCCTTGCCGACAAGATCCCCGCGTTCGACTCGCTGTGGGATGCCGTGCATACCTTCATCCGCATTCCGGCCGGCGCCGTGCTCGCGGCCGGCGCGCTCGGCCATGCCGACCCGACCATGCTGGCGGTCGCGGGGCTCGCCGGCGGCTCGCTCGCCGGCGCCGCGCACGTGGCGAAGGCCGGCACGCGCGCGCTGATCAACCTGTCTCCCGAACCGATTTCGAACTGGGTCGCGTCGTCGACCGAGGACGGTCTCGTGGTCGGCGGGCTCGTCCTCGCGTTCTTCGTTCCGCTCGCGTTCCTCGTGCTGCTCGCTGCGTTCATCGCGGCGTCGGCGTGGGCGCTGCCGCGGCTGTGGCGCGGCGTGTCGGGTGGTTTTCGCGGAATGGCGAACCACATGGTGTCGCGGCTCAACTCGATCGGAGGGAAACGCGATTGAAGGGGCCGCAACACGCGGCGCAGCCGCCGGCCGGCCAACCCGGCCATGACGGGCGCGCGCATGCCGGCCGCTTCGGCCTGCGCGACCTGATCCACCAGGCCGCCCGGATGACCGCGCGCGACTGGCGCGCGGGCGAACTGACGCTGCTGGTCCTCGCGCTGGTGCTCGCGGTCGCGGCGCTGACGAGCGTCGGCTTTCTCGCCGACCGCCTGCGCCAGGGGCTCGAGCGCGACGCGCGCCAGATGCTCGGCGCCGATTTCGTCGTGCGTGCCGATCGCCCCGTCGATCCGTCGTTCGACCGGCAGGCCCGCGCGCTGGGCCTGCGTACCGCCACGACCGCCATCTTCCCGAGCATGATCGCGGCCGCCGCGGGCGGGCAGGCGGCCGACGCCGCGCCGTCGCGCCTCGCCGCCGTGAAGGCCGTGTCGCCCGGCTATCCGTTGCGCGGCGCGGTCGAGATTCTGCCGGTTGGTGCGACCGTCGCGCAGAAGGCGGCCGCGATTCCCGCGCCCGGCACCGTATGGGCCGACCCGGCGCTGCTCGACGCGCTGCACCTGAAGGCGGGCGATACGGTGCGCGTCGGGCTGCGCACGTTCACGGTCGCCGCGGCGATCACCCGCGAACTCGATCGCGGCTTTTCGTTCGTCAATTTTTCGCCGCGGCTGATGATGCGCGCGGACGAGCTCGCCGCGACGGGGCTCACGGGCTACGGCAGCCGCGTCACGTACCGGCTGCTGGTCGCCGGCGACGCACCGGCCATTGCGCGCTTCGAAACGTATGCGCACCAGCGCGTCGACGGCGGGAAGCTGCGCGGTGTCGGGCTCGAGTCGTTGCAGGAAGGGCAGCCGCAGGTGCGGCAGACGCTGGATCGCGCGCGTCATTTCCTGACGCTCGTCGCGTTGCTGACCGCGCTGCTCGCGGCGGTCGCGATCGCGATGGCCGCGCAGCGCTACATGCGGCGTCATCTCGACGGCTGCGCAACGATGCGCTGCCTCGGCGTGAGCCGCCGCACGCTCGGCGCGCTGTTCGCGCTCGAATTCGTCGGCGTCGGCGTCGTGTCGGGCGCCGCGGGCGCGGTGCTGGGCTACGGCGGCCACTGGGCGCTGCTGGCCGCGCTCGGCAGCCTGATCGACGTCGTGCTGCCGCCGCCGACGTTGTGGCCGGCGCTGATCGGCATGGGCGCCGCGCTCGTGCTGCTGCTCGGTTTCGCGCTGCCGCCGCTCGTCCCGCTCACGCGCGTGCCGCCGGTACGCGTGCTGCGGCGCGATTGGGGCGACGCGTCGCGCACCGCGTGGGCCGCGTATGCGATCGGCGTCGTGCTGTTCGCGGGGCTGCTGATCGTGGCCGCCGGCAACCTGAAGCTCGGCCTGATCGTCGCGGGCGGCTTCGCCGGCGCGCTGGTCGGGTTCGCGCTGATCGCCCGGCTCGTGCTGTTCGCCGCCGCGCGCGCGGTGCGCAATGCGCGCGTGGCCGCGGGCGTCGGCTGGCGTTACGCGCTGGCGTCGCTGCACCGGCGCGGCACGGCCAGCGCGCTGCAGATCACCGCGCTCGCGCTCGGCCTGATGTGCCTGCTGCTGATCGCGATCACACGCAACGACCTCGTGGCGGGCTGGCGGCAGTCGACGCCGCCCGATGCGCCGAACCAGTTCCTGATCGACATCCAGCCCGACCAGCGCGCCGATGTGGCCGCCTATCTGGCCGCGCACGGCGTGCGCGACGCGGTGCCCGCGCCGATGGTGCGCGGCCGCCTGGTCGCGATCAACGGCAAGCCGGTGAATCCGGACGCATATCCTTCCGAAGAGGCGCGCCGGCTCGTCGATCGCGAGTTCAACCTGTCGTATACGACCGAACTGCCGTCCGACAACCGGATCGTCGAAGGCGACTGGTTCGGCAACGCGGCCACGCCGCAGATCTCGATCGAAGCCGGCCTCGCGAAGACGCTGAACGTGAAACCGGGCGATACGCTGCGCTTCGACGTGACGGGGCTGACGGTCGATGCGCCGATCACCAGCGTGCGCAAGCTCGACTGGGGCTCGTTCCGCGTCAACTTCTTCGTGTTGATGCCGCCGCCGGTGCTGAAGGATTTCCCCGCCGTCTACCTGACCAGTTTCCATCTGCCGGCCTCGAACGCCGCGCTGCTCGATCCGCTGATCGCGCGCTACCCGAACCTGACCGCGATCGACGTCGCGCCGATCCTCGCGCAGTTGCAGCGGATGATGCTGCAGGTGGTCGGTGCGGTGCAGTTCCTGTTCGCGTTCACGCTCGCGGCCGGCGTGCTCGTGCTGTACACGGCGCTCGCCGGCTCGCGCGACGAGCGCGTGCGCGAGGCCGCGCTGCTGCGTGCGCTCGGCGCGTCGCGCGCGCAGGTCAACGCAGTGCAGCGCGCGGAATTCGTCGTGGTCGGCGCGCTGGCCGGCGTGCTGGCATCGGCGGGCGCGATCGCGGTCGGCTGGGTGCTCGCGTCGCGCGTGTTCGACTTCCAGCTCGCCGTCGATCCGTGGCTCGTGCCGGCGGGCATCGCGGCCGGTGTCGTCTGCGCCGGTGCGGCCGGCTGGTTGAGCCTGCATAATGTGTTGCGGCGCCCCGCGCTGCAGTCGCTGCGCGACGCCTGAGCGTCGCCCGCGGCCCCGAAGATCCCGTTTTCCGACTATCCGTAATGACCGATGTGAATGACGATGCGCCGGCGCAGCCGACGGCGTTCGAGCTCGTGGGCGGCGAAGCCCGCGTGCGCGAAATGGTGGACCGTTTCTACGACCTGATGGACCTCGAACCCGAGTTCGCGCAGATTCGCGCGCTGCATCCGCCGTCGCTCGACGGTTCGCGCGACAAGCTGTTCTGGTTCCTGTGCGGCTGGCTCGGCGGCCCCGACCACTACATCAGCCGGTTCGGCCATCCCCGGCTGCGCGCGCGACACCTGCCGTTCCCGATCGCGTCGGTCGAGCGTGACCAGTGGCTGCGCTGCATGGCGTGGGCGATGGAGGACGTCGGGTTGCCGGAGCCGCTGCGCGAGCGGCTCATGCATTCGTTCTACGACACGGCCGACTGGATGCGCAACCGGCCCGGTTGATCGACCGGTACGCCGCTGTCCGCGCGCGGGACGATCTGCGCTGGGCGCATGAGCGGCCCGGCGCGACACTGGCCGTTTCTCCATCGATACGAGGCTTGCCCGATGACGACCCAAGCGCTGTTTCGCGAAGACGCGTACCTCACGCAATGCGAGGCGATCGTCCAGGCCGTCGGCGACGGCGGCATCCGGCTCGACCGCACCGTGTTCTATCCGCTCGGCGGCGGCCAGGCCGGCGACACCGGCACGCTGACGCTGCCCGACGGCAGCACGATCGCGATCGCCGACACGCGCAAGGCGAAGTTCGACGGCGCGACGCCCGACGACGCCGTCCACGTGCCCGCGCCGGGCCAGGAGGCGAGCGTCGCGACGCTCGCCCCCGGCACGCGCGTGGTTGCTGAGATCGATTGGCTGCGCCGCTACCGGCACATGCGTCTGCACACGGCCGCGCACCTGATGTGCGCGGTGCTGCCGTACGCGGTCGACGGCTGCAGCGTGACGGCCGACTACGTGCGGCTCGATTTCGCGACTTCCGACGCGATCGACCGCGACGACGTCGAGCGGCGCCTCGCGGGCTTCGTCGTCGGCGCGCATCCGGTCACGACCGAATGGATCACCGACGACGAGATGGCCGAGCGTCCCGAACTCGTGCGCACGATGAGCGTGAAGCCGCCGATGGGCCTCGGCCGCGTGCGGCTGCTGCGCATCGAAAACGTCGACCTGCAGCCGTGCGGCGGCACGCATGTGCGCAACACGTCCGAAATCGGCGGGTTGCGGGTCGCGAAACTGGAAAAGAAGAGTGCGCGCACACGGCGCCTCGTACTGGAGTTTGCATGACGGTCGATACCGGGAAAGCAGGCGCGGCGGCGCTCGATCCGCAGGCACGGGAGATTCTCGATTTCTGGTTCGGCGAGCCGGACTCGGCCGAATTCGGGCAGAACCGCAAGGTCTGGTTCAACGGCGGCGCCGCGTTCGACGACGTGCTGCGCACGCGTTACGGCGCGCTGCTCGACGCCGCGTGCGACGGCGCCTGCGATCACTGGGCCGATTCGCCGTCGGGCGCGCTGGCGTTGATCGTCGTGCTCGACCAGTTCTCGCGCAACATCCATCGCGGCACGCCGCGCGCGTTCGCCGCCGATCCGAAAGCGCTCGCGCTCGCCCGCCGCGTCGTCGCGGCCGGCTGGGACGCCCGGTTGCCGAGCGGCCATCACCGTGCGTTCGCGTATCTGCCGTTCGAGCACGACGAGTCGGTCGAGAGCCAGCGCGAGGCCGTGCGCCTGTGCGCGGGCATCCGCGACGAGGCCGGATGCGAGAGCTATCACCGCTACGCGTTGCTGCATGCGGCGATCGTCGAGCGCTTCGGCCGCTTTCCGCACCGGAACGCGATTCTCGGTCGCGCGTCGACCGACGAGGAAACGGCGTTTCTGCGAGAGCCCGGCTCGTCGTTCTGACGATCCGTACGTTGGCGTGATGAGGGAACGGGGCGGCTAACGCCCGGACGCTTGCGGGTTCGTGCAGGCACGGGTACGGCAGCACGGGCTGCGCACCGGTCGGGCGGATTGCCGCGACCTATGCCGAAGAGGAAAGTGAAGGCGGGCAGGACGGCGCATCGCGCCGTCCTGTATCACTGCAGGTGCTGTTCGGGCGTGCGCACGTAGACGCGCAGCAATTCCTCGTTGTCGCCCGGGCGGGCGCCCGTCCAGAACAGCTTCCATTCGCTGCCCGGCGCCGGATCGACGGCCCGCACGCCCTGCACGATCATCCACGTGCAGCGCGTCGTCTTCGCGTCGTCGATCGGCGTGTGCTCGATGCCGGAGAAGTAGTACAGCATCGGCGCTTCCGATTCGCCGAGCCCGTGCAGGCTCGCCATGCAGTCGCCGTCGTTCCATTCGAGCGCGAGATGCGCGTTCAGGTCGTCGAACACCGAGCGGTAGCTCTTCGCGACGTCGAGCCACGGCAGCAGCAGCGTATAGATGAGTCCCCACGCAACGAGCGCGCCGGCGCCCCACGACAGCGCGCCGCGCCACAGCCCCGTCGTGCGCAGCTTCGGCAGCAGCGTCAGCCAGCCGACCGTCAGCGCGAGCGCGCCGGTCACGAGCGCGGGCTGGATCGGCATCGTCCAGTCGAGCGGCAGCCAGCGGCCGAGCAGCGCGAGATCCGCGCGCGACGCGGCCGGATCGGCCATCACCGCCCAGATCGCCCATGCGAGCACGACGACCGTGCCGAACAGGATGCGGCTGAGGTAATCCCACGCGAGATGCAGCCGGCGCGGCAGGCGCTCGATCGCCTGCGCGGCGACCAGCGCGAGCGGCGCGAAGAACGGCAGGATGTAGAGCTGGCGCGACGTCGCGGACACCTGCAGCACCACGAGCCCGATGCCGGCGAACAGCACGGGTAGCGCGATGCGCGGCGCACGCCAGTCGCGCCATGCGCCGCGGGCGAGCGCGACGATCGCGAGCGGCGCGACCGGGAAGCCGACGGTAAGGAACGCGCGCAGGATGAAGAACGGCTTGTCGTTTTCCGCGCCCAGTTCGGGCACGGAGAAACCGAAGAAGCGACCGACGTTGTTGTCCCAGAACCACGTCATGAACAGCGTTTCGGAGCGCAGGAACAGCGCGGTCGGCCAGATCAGCGCGAACGGCGCGAACACGAGTGCGGCGACGCCCAGCGCGCGGGCGAACGAGCGGGTGCGGCAGGCCGGGTAGAGCGCCAGCGTGCACACGAGCGTGGCCGCGAACACGAGCGGCACGAACAGCCCTTTCGCCATCAGCGCGATGCCGACGCCCGCGCCGAAGACCGGCGCGGCCCAGCGGCTCGCCGGATGCACCGGCAGCCCGTGCCGCATCTGCTGCGCCCGCGCGACATGCTGCATCACGAGTTCGAGCAGCCCGCAGAACCCGATTGCCGTCCCGGCAAACAACGCGACGTCCGTCATCATGTCGTGCACGTGCTTGATGACGACGAGCGTGCCGGCGCTGAGTACCACCGGGCCGAGCACGCGCAGGTCGAACCAGGTGTCCGCGCGACTGGCCACGCGGGCCGCGCGGGCGATGAAGCCGAACGCGAGCGCGGCGAACAGGGCACTCGCCAGGCGCGCCGCGTCGTGCAGCGGCATCACGCGCTGCAGCAGCCACGCGAGGCTGGTCGCGACCCATGCGTAAAGCGGCGGCTTTTCCATGAACGGCAGGCCGGCATTGGTCGGCACGACGAAGTCGCCGGTCTCGAGCATGTGCTGGATGATGCCGAACGTGTAGGTTTCGTCCTGTTTCCACGGATCGTGGCCGAGCACACCGGGCAGCGTGTACGCGCACACCAGTGCGGCGATGAACAGCCAGGCGCGCCAGCCGAGCAGCAGCGAGCGGTCGCGCGGGGCGCTGATCGTGGCGGTCGAGGCGGCGACGGGCGTACCGGCGACGTCGAGCGTCGCGAGGACGTCGGTATCGGCGGTCGAGCGGGTGTGCGCGGCCGGGGCGGGCACGGACGTGCGTCGTCGGCTGGGCGCTGCGGTTCCAGGCATGGAAAAGATCTCGGGTCGAGTCGAGCCGGTCCGGCGACATGGGCGGGACCGATAAGGGATTACATCCGGCTAACGGACAGGATGTTTAAGACACCTGTCTGAATGACCGCTAGTAGAGCACGGAATTGTTACGGATGTTTACTGAAACTGTCACGGAATTGTGGAGATTTGTGGCACCGTGACCACGGGGCGTTTTCGTCAGCCGTATTGTTGCGCCGCGTGTCAGCTTAGCGGCCGCCGCCGACGTCGAGCAGGGCGCCCGTCGTGTAGGACGCCGCATCGCCGAGCAGCCAGACGATCGCCTCGGCGATCTCCTGTGCCTCGCCCGCGCGGCCGAGCGGCGTTTGTGCGCCGAGGCGGGCGGCGCGGCCCGGCTGGCCGCCGCTTGCATGAATTTCGGTCTCGATCAGGCCGGGGCGCACCGCGTTGACGCGCACGCCGTGCGGGCCGAGTTCCTTTGCCAGGCCGATCGTCAGCGAATCGACCGCGCCTTTCGAGCCCGCGTAGTCGACGTACTCGTTCGGCGAGCCGAGCCGCGACGCGATCGACGACACGTTGACGATCGCGCCGCCGCGGCCGCCACGGTCGGTCGACAGCCGGCGCGCCGCTTCCCGCGCGCACAGATAGGCGCCGAGCACGTTGGTATCGAACATCCGCCGCAGCCGGTCGACCGGCATGTCGGCGAGCGGCATCGACGGCGCGACGATGCCTGCATTGTTCACGAGCGCGTCGAGGCGCCCGAACTCGGTCGCAACCGTATCGAACATCGCGACGACGTCGGCCTCGTTCGCGACATCGCCCGCGACGATGCACGCGCGGCCGCCCGCGTCGCGCACGGCCTGCGCGGTCAGTTCGGCCGCTGCCGCGTCGCGCGCGTAGTTGATGCCGACGTCCCAGCCGCGTTCGGCCGCGAGCACGGCGGTCGCGCGGCCGATGCCGCGGCTCGCGCCGGTGATGAGGACTGCCTTGCGGTCGGACGGTGCGGTCATCGCGTGCGGTTTCCGGTGAGGATCACTTCGCTGCGTCTGGCGCCCACTTGTCGCGGGCGGGCGGCAGGTAGTGGCGCAGCCGCTCGATCAGCGCGACGGGTTCCGATTCGACGCACAGCGCGTCGAAATAGGCGGGCCGCATGAAGCCTTCGTCGACCGTATGGCGCAGTAGCGCGATCAGCGGATCGTAGAACGAATCGATGTTGTAGAGCGCGACGGGCTTGCGGTGATAGCCGAGCTGCGCCCACGTGTAGACCTCGAAGAGCTCCTCGAGCGTGCCGGCGCCGCCGGGCATCGCGACGAACGCGTCGGAGAGGTCGGCCATCATTTTCTTGCGATGGTGCATGTCGGGCACGACGTGCAGTTCCGACAGCCCCGTATGGCCGACTTCCTTGTCGACGAGCAGCTCGGGGATCACGCCGACCGCACGGCCGCCGGCCGCCATCACTTCGTCGGCGATCACGCCCATCAGGCCGACGCGGCCGCCGCCGTACACGAGCGTGAGGCCCGCATCGACGAGCGCGCGGCCGAACGCGCGCGCGGCGTCGGCATAGACGGGCCGCACGCCGGACGACGAGCCGCAGTAAACGCAGACTGCCTTCATTGCTTGGAATCCTTGGCGGACGCCTGCCCGGTGACGACGGGGCTGTCGGCGGGGCGCGGGGAGCCGTCGCGCGGCGGCAGGTAGTCGGTGAACTGGCGCTTGGGCAGCTTGCCGGAGACGAGGTCGTCGAACAGCTGGCGCGAACGGCCGCGCAGGTACGGGGCCATGATCGAGATCACGTGCATGCTCACCTGGTGCAGCTCTTCGCGGATCGCGTCCTGGTCGTTGTATTTGCGCGGATGCATCACGTACTGGTACGACAGCCAGTAGGTCGAGATCACCGCCATGTTGGTGGCGATGACTTCGATCTCGGCGGGCGTCGCGACCATTTCGGCATCGGAGACGAGCAGCTCGCACATGTCGTGCGCGAAGCGCACCTTGTGGCTGATGATCTGCTTGAAGTGCGTCTCGAGCGTGCGGTTGCGCGCGAGCAGGTCGTTGAGGTCGCGATACAGGAACCGGTAGGTCCACATGAAATCGGCCATGTACTGCAGGTACGACCAGGTTTCGTCGATCGTCGGACGGTGATCTTCGGGGAAGCGCAGCCGCCGTTCGATCTGCTGCTCGAACTGCGCGAAGATGCTGTTGATGATGTCGTCCTTGTTGCGGAAATGGTAGTACAGGTTGCCTGGACTGATTTCCATTTCCTCGGCGATCGTCGTGGTGGTGACGTTCGGCTCGCCGATCTCGTTGAAGAGTTTCAACGACAACTCGAGAATCCGTTCGCGGGTGCGGCGGGGAGGTTTCGCTTCCATGTCGTCCGGCCCTGTGTGTGCCGGACTGGCGGGCGCTGCAATCGATGCTGCGTGATTCGTCCGGCGCGGGTTGCTGTTCTATGTCTAGCGGACGATTATAAACCGGGGTTCCGCCACATCGGGGCATTTCATGATCGCGGCCCCGCGCGGCGCATGGTGCAGCGCCGCATGCGGGCGACGGGAAGGACGCCGGGCGGTTGCCTAGAAGCCGAGCCAGCGTGCGACGACCGGCCCGAGCACGAAGCCCCACGTCGTCACGCACGCGAACAGCGCGACCGTCACAGCCGCGCTGCCGAGGTCCTTCGCGCGCTTCGAGAGTTCGTGGCGCTCGAGCGAGATGCGGTCGATCGCGGCTTCGACGCTCGAGTTGAGCAGCTCGACGATCAGCACCAGCAGCACCGAGCCGATCAGCAGCGCGCGCGATGCGGCCGGCACCGGCGCGAACGCGCCGATCGGCAGCATCAGCGCGGCGAGCGTGAGCTCCTGGCGAAACGCGCTTTCCTCGCGGATCGCGACGCGAAAGCCGTTCAGCGAATGCTTGAGCGCGAACCACGCACGCGTGATGCCGCGGTGGCGCTTGTACGGGTTCGGCGGCAACGGCGCGAGCCGGTCGTCGGGGCCGAGCGGCTCGTGCGGGTGCACGTCCGCATCGGCGTGCGGTTCTTCCTCGTCGAACGGGCGGTGCCGTGACGGCGTCGCGGCGGGGGGCGGGATCTTGTCGTTCAGGTCTCGTTTCAAACGGCGGCACCTTCGGCTGGCGAGTACGCGGTCTTCGGCAGCGGCTTCAGATGCGACGCGAACTGCTCGGATGCCGCGCGCCACGAGAAGCGTTCCGCCCACGCGCGCGCAGTCGTGCGTTCGATCTTCAGCGCCTCGAGGCAGGCTTCCTGCAGGTCCTCGTGCATCGCGCCCGCGTCGCCGCCGCTGAGCACGTCGATCGGGCCCGTGACGGGATACGCGGCCACCGGCGTGCCGCAGGCGAGGGCTTCGAGCAGCACGAGGCCGAACGTGTCGGTGCGACTCGGGAATACGAACACGTCGGCCGCAGCATACACCTTCGCGAGCTCGGTCTGTGACAGCACGCCGAGATAGTTCGCCTCCGGGTAGCGCGACTTCAGCTCCGCGAGCGCGGGGCCTTCGCCCGCGACCCACTTCGAGCCGGGCAGGTCGAGGCGCAGGAACGCCTCGACGTTCTTCTCGATCGCGACGCGGCCCACGTACAGGAAGATCGGCCGCGCGGTGTTGAGCACCTTCGACTCCATCGGCCGGAAGATGTCGAGATCGACGCCGCGGGTCCACAGCACGACGTTCGTGAAGCCGAATTTCTCGAGGTCCTGCTTGACGACCGGCGTCGGCGCCATCACCGCGAGCGACGGGCCGTGGAACCAGTGCAGGAAGCGGTAGGTGGCGGCGAGCGGAATACCGAAGCGCGCCTGCACGTATTCCGGAAAGCGCGTGTGGTACGCGGTGGTGTACGGCAGCTTGCGGGCGCGCGCATAGCGCCGCGCGGCCAGGCCGAGCGGGCCTTCGGTCGCGATGTGCAGCGCATCGGGTGCGAACGCATCGATCCGCGCGCGCAGCTTGCGGTACGGCAGGATCGACAGGCGGATCTCGGGGTAGGTCGGGCAGGGCACCGTGCGGAATTCCAGCGGCGTCAGCAGTTCGACGCGGTGGCCGAGCGCCGTGAGTTCGCGCGCCGTGCTCTTCAGCGTGCGCACGACGCCGTTGACCTGCGGTTCCCACGCGTCGGTGACGATCATGATCTTCATCGCGGCATGTCCTGTAAGTAGGGTTGTGTCAGGCAGCGGCCTTGGCCTTGCGCGACGTGGTCTCCGACGGCGCGGTGCGCATCACCGTCCAGTAGACGATCTTCAGTTCGCCTTCCATCGTTTCGACGAGCGCGGACAGGCTTTCGACCCAGTCGCCGTCGTTGCAGTACAGCACGCCGTCGATGTCGCGGATCTCGGCCTTGTGGATGTGGCCGCACACGACGCCGTCGCAGCCGCGGCGGCGCGCCTCGTCGGTCATCACGGTCTCGAACTGCGAGATGAAGTTGACCGCGTTCTTGACCTGGTGCTTCAGGTACTGCGACAGCGACCAGTACTGGAAGCCGAGCCGGCTGCGGATCCGGTTGAACCAGCGGTTCAGCACGAGGATCAGCGTGTAGAGCGTGTCGCCGAGGTACGCGAGCCATTTCGCGTGCTGGATCACGCCGTCGAACAGGTCGCCGTGCACGATCCACAAACGTTTGCCTGCGAGCGTCGTGTGGAATGCCTCGCCGCGCACCTGGATGTCGCCGAACGCGAGATCGCAGAACTGCCGCGCGCCTTCGTCGTGGTTGCCGGGGATGTAGACGACCTGCGTGCCCTTGCGCGCCTTGCGCAGGATCTTCTGCACGACGTCGTTGTGCGCCTGCGGCCAGTACCAGCCCTTTTTCAGCTGCCAGCCGTCGATGATGTCGCCGACGAGGTACAGGTATTCCGAGTCGTTGTGACGCAGGAAATCCAGCAGGTAGGGCGCCTGGCAGCCGCTCGAGCCGAGGTGGATGTCGGACAGCCAGATGGTGCGGTAGCGATGGGCGGACGGCTCGGGGTCCTCGTGCTGCGTGGTGTGCGCGACGGGCGGCTTGTGCGACACCACGCCGTCGGTTGCCCCCGAGCCGGACAGGAACGCAGTGGCGGCGCGGGCGCCGATGGGGTGACGAAACAGTGAGGTCGCGGACGTTTTCTGGCCCATGCATGACTCGCGCCGGTTGACATTACCGGCATTCCGCCATGCGGGCGTGACTGTGCCATGACAGTCACGAGACGTTCTTATTACGACCGTTGAAGGGTGTTTAGCAGTGAACGAGCGGGCGTTGCGTCATCTGCCGTACTGAACCGCCGACGCTTGTCAGGCAAGGCCGTCTGGCTGGAGGGAAGGGCACCGAGCGAGCGGCTTTCGTCTGGCGAATGCGGCGCGTCAGCGCGGTATCGCGACGACGCGGGTGCGCGCGATCCGGTCGTGCGGGAACTGACGGCCGGCGTGCAATCGGGCGGCGCCGGCCCATACGACGATCCACGCGGCGGCGAGCGCGAGCGTGACGGGTACCGACAGGCCGAGGAGCGGGTGCAGCGCGAGCGGCGGCAGGAACCACAGCCAGCCGAGCACGTAGCGGACGAGCGCGTGGCTGGCGCTCAGCGGTCGGCCGCTGGACGATTCGAGCCGCAGCCGCCAGGTTTTCATCGGCAGCGTCTGGCCGCCGTGCGTCCAGAACCACACGAAATACGCGCCGACGACGAGCGCGATCCACGTGGCAAGCAGGTTGTGATGGACGAGGCCGTTGCGTTGCTGCGTCGCGAGGCTGAACGCGAGCCCGGCGAAGAACACGACGCCGAACAGCAGCACGCCTTCGTAGAGCAGCGCGGCGAGGCGCCGCCGCACGGACGGCGCGGCGGCCGGGGTGTCGGGCGCGCGGACGTTCGCCACGGCCGTTCAGGAGCCCTTGAACAGCGAAGGCGCGTCGGCGGGCGACACCGGCGCCACGGCGGCCGGTGCGGACGCGGTGCCGGACGTCGACGACGCGGGCACCGGCTGCGCGGCGACGCCGGCCGACGCGGGCGCCGGGGCGGCGGCCGCACCGCTGGCCGGGTGTTCGTGCGAATTGACGAGGCGGCGGACGTCACGGTCGGCGACGGTCGGCGGCGCGCTGACGACGCTCGGCTTGCGGCGGCGTTCGGCGGCGGCAAGCCGTTCCTTCTGCTCCTCGGGGAGTTGCTGGTAGGCCTTCCACGCGCGCTCGCGCGCCTGCGCGGACAGCTCCTTCGCGCTCTGGTAGTTCTCGCGTGCGACGCGGCGCTGCTCGGGCGTCATTTTCGCCCATTCGGTCATCCGCTCCTGCAGGCGCTTCTGGTCATCCGGCGACAACTTCGCGAAACGCGATGCGATCTTCAGCCATTTACGCTTGCGGGCATCGCTGAAGCCGTCCCACTGGTCGGCGAACGGGGCGAGGGCCGCATGCTGCGCCGGCGTGAGGCGCGCCCACGACAGCGGGCCGGCGGCGGCCGGCAGCGGCAGGGGAAGCGGCAGCGGGGGAAGTTCGGTGGTCAGCCCGGCCGCGGCCGACGCCGGTGCGGCGGAACTGGTGGTCGCGACGGGCGTCGTCGCGGGGGCCGGGTGGAATCGGGGATACGTGGCGACGTAGGAAACGGCGATCGCGATCACGCATCCGAAAAATACGGCCAGGCCGCGCTTCTGACTCACCCGTACGATCCCCTCGTTATTGTCTGTTAGTGAGCGCGCGAAAGATACGCGTTGAACCCGTGGTCGAGATACGCGTTGAGCGGCAGGTCGTCGCTGAGCATCGCCGCGTCGATGTCGGCGAGTTCGGCGGTGCGCTGCATGTCTTCCCAGTACGCGATGCCGACGAGCCCCGCGAGCAGCAACGCGAGCGGCCATGCGCGCAGCAGGCGGCGGCCGAACGACGTCGGCGGGCGGTTCGCGGGCGTCGGGCCGTAGGCGCCGGCCGCGCCGGCGAAGGCCGGCACGAACACCGGCGCGGTCGCGGCTTCGGGCTTCTTGCGCGCGAGCGCGGCCCGGCGGGCGACGGCCAGCCGATCGGTGGTCGCGGCAGGCAGCGCGGCCGCGCGCTCGTCCAGCGCGCGGCGCACCTTCAGCGCGAATTCGTGTTCTCGGTTTGCGGAGCTCATAGCGTGATTCCTTTGGCCTTGAGCGCTTGCGCCAGGGTATGAGTGGCTCGTGAGCAGTGCGTCTTGACGCTGCCCTCGGAGCACCCCATTGCGGCGGCAGTCTCGGCGACATCCATATCTTCCCAATAACGCATCAGGAACGCTTCCCGTTGACGCGCCGGAAGTTTCTGGATTTCTTCGTCGATCAGGGCCAGAACCTGCTCTCGTTCGAGGCGGTGCTCGCTGCTCTCGACGCCCGCGTTGTCGTCCGCGGATTCGAGTGTTTCGAGCGGGTCGAAGTCGTCGTCGTCGGTGTTGTTCAGCGACGAGAAGAGCGTCACCCACGTATTGCGGACCTTCTGCCGGCGGAACCAGTCGTGGATCGCGTTCTGCAGGATCCGCTGAAAAAGCAGCGGCAGCTCGGCCGACGGCCGGTCGCCGTACTTTTCCGCGAGCTTGATCATCGCGTCCTGCACGATGTCGAGCGACGCATCGTCGTCACGCACGGCGTACGCAGCCTGCTTGAACGCGCGCCTTTCGACGCCCGCCAGAAAGTCGGCGAGTTCCTTGTCTGATGCCATTCCGTGAAGGTATGCGCTGCGGCCCGCTGCGTGGTGTAAAAGGTCGAAAAATTTCGTAAAACCCGCGGATGCTATCAAATTTTCGCGCGGCTTGGCACCGGGTCGGGCGCCGCACGTTGCGCGCGAGCCGCGCCGGCGGGGCGCCCGGCGGCGTGCATGATGCGCTGCGGGATATTTTGCTTGACGGCCCCAGCGCGACCCGCTATCGTCAACGATTCGCAACATGAAGTGATGGTCTCATTTGAGGCTGGCCCAAGAAGCCCGCCCTTCAAACTGGACGCGCCGCTTGAACCCGAGCCACAAGCCCGGCAGAGAGCACCCGATCAATTTTTTGCCGAAAATTCGAAAGGTCAAAATGAACATGCCCAGCGCGGAATTCTCCACGTCGGAACCCCTTTCCCCTCCCGATAGCGACTCCATCGGCGGTACCGTGCTCATGAAGGCACTGGCCGACGAAAACGTCGAATTCATCTGGGGCTACCCCGGCGGCTCGGTTCTCTACATCTACGACGAGCTGTACAAGCAGGACAAGATTCAGCACGTGCTGGTGCGCCATGAACAGGCGGCCGTGCACGCAGCCGATGCGTATGCGCGCTCCACCGGCAATGTCGGCGTCTGCCTCGTGACGTCGGGCCCCGGTGTCACCAACGCGGTGACCGGCATCGCAACGGCTTACATGGATTCGATCCCGATGGTCGTGATCAGCGGCCAGGTGCCGACTGCCGCGATCGGCCAGGATGCGTTCCAGGAATGCGACACCGTCGGCATCACGCGTCCGTGCGTGAAGCACAACTTCCTCGTGAAGGACGTGCGCGACCTCGCGGCAACCGTCAAGAAGGCGTTCTATATCGCCCGCACCGGCCGTCCGGGCCCGGTGCTGATCGACATCCCGAAGGATATCTCGAAGACGCCGTGCCAGTACGAGCCGATCAAGAGCGTGTCGCTGCGTTCGTACAACCCCGTCACGAAAGGCCATTCGGGCCAGATCCGCAAGGCCGTGTCGCTGCTGCTGACCGCGAAGCGTCCGTACATCTACACGGGTGGCGGCATCATCCTCGCCGACGCGTCGCGTGAACTGAACCAGTTCGCGGACCTGCTCGGCTACCCGGTCACGAACACGCTGATGGGCCTCGGCGGCTATCGCGCGTCGGACAAGAAATTCCTCGGCATGCTCGGCATGCACGGCACCTACGAAGCGAACATGGCGATGCAGCACTGCGACGTGCTGATCGCGATCGGCGCCCGCTTCGACGACCGCGTGATCGGCGACCCGGCGCACTTCGCGTCACGCCCGCGCAAGATCATTCACATCGACATCGACCCGTCGTCGATTTCGAAGCGCGTGAAGGTCGACATCCCGATCGTCGGCGACGTGAAGGAAGTGCTGAAGGAGCTGATCGAGCAACTGCAGACGGCCGAGCATGGCCCCGACACCGAGGCGCTCGCGCAATGGTGGAAGGACATCGAAGGCTGGCGCGCGAAGGACTGCCTGAAGTTCGACCGCGAAAGCGAGATCATCAAGCCGCAGTACGTGGTCGAAAAGGCGTGGGAGCTGACGGACGGCAATGCGTTCGTGTGCTCGGACGTCGGCCAGCACCAGATGTGGGCCGCGCAGTTCTACCGTTTCAACAAGCCGCGTCGCTGGATCAACTCCGGCGGCCTCGGCACGATGGGCTTCGGCCTGCCGGCGGCGATGGGCGTGAAGATGGCCCATCCGGACGACGACGTGCTGTGCATCACGGGCGAAGGCTCGATCCAGATGTGCATCCAGGAACTGTCGACCTGCCTGCAGTACGACACGCCCGTGAAGATCATTTCGCTGAACAACCGCTACCTCGGCATGGTCCGCCAGTGGCAGCAGATCGAATACAGCAAGCGCTATTCGCATTCGTACATGGATGCGCTGCCCGATTTCGTGAAGCTCGCCGAAGCGTACGGCCATGTCGGCATGCGGATCGAAAAGACTTCGGATGTGGAGCCGGCGCTGAAGGAAGCGTTGCGCCTGAAGGACCGCACCGTGTTTCTCGACTTCCAGACCGATCCGACCGAAAACGTCTGGCCGATGGTACAGGCCGGCAAGGGCATCACCGAGATGCTGCTCGGATCGGAAGATCTGTAACGGCGCGACGCGCGTCTGGCCCGATGCGGCCGCCTTCACGAAGGGCGGTGCGGCACGCGGCGGCGCGCGGCGCGAGTGAATCGACACGGACACATTCTGGAAGAAGCGAACATGAGACACATCATTTCCGTCCTGCTGGAGAACGAACCGGGCGCGCTGTCGCGCGTGGTCGGCCTGTTTTCCGCACGCGGCTACAACATCGAAACCTTGACGGTGGCGCCGACCGAAGACCAATCGCTGTCGCGGCTCACCATCGTTTCCATTGGCTCCGACGACGTGATCGAACAGATCACGAAGCATCTGAACCGCCTTATCGAGGTGGTGAAAGTGGTGGACCTGACCGACGGTGCACACATCGAACGCGAGCTGATGCTGATCAAGGTACGTGCAGTGGGCAAGGAGCGCGAAGAAATGAAGCGGATGTCGGACATTTTCCGCGGCCGCATCATCGACGTGACCGAGAAGACCTACACGATCGAATTGACGGGCGCGAGCGACAAGCTCGACGCATTCATCCAGGGGCTGGACGCGGGCGCGATCCTCGAGACCGTGCGCACCGGCAGCTCCGGCATCGGACGCGGCGAGCGCATCCTGAAGGTGTGATGCCGACATAGCCAAAGAGGCACGCCGGGTGCGCCGTCATGTCCCGGCCCGCAGTACTCCATCCGAACGAATTATTGAATTTTTTGAATTAGCGAAGGAACCATCATGAACGTTTTCTACGACAAAGACGCTGACCTCTCCCTCATCAAGGGCAAGCAAGTCACGATCATCGGCTACGGCTCGCAAGGCCATGCACACGCGCTGAACCTGAAGGACAGCGGCGTGAACGTGACGGTCGGCCTGCGCAAGGGCGGCGCGTCGTGGAGCAAGGCCGAAAACGCCGGCCTGTCGGTCAAGGAAGTCGCGGAAGCGGTGAAGGGCGCGGACGTCGTCATGATGCTGCTGCCGGACGAGCAGATCGCCGACGTGTACGCGAAGGAAGTCCACGCGAACATCAAGCAGGGCGCGGCGCTCGCATTCGCGCACGGCTTCAACGTGCACTACGGCCAGGTGATCCCGCGCGCCGACCTCGACGTGATCATGATCGCGCCGAAGGCGCCGGGCCACACCGTGCGCGGCACGTACTCGCAAGGTGGCGGCGTGCCGCACCTGATCGCGGTGGCGCAGAACAAGTCGGGCGCGGCACGCGACATCGCGCTGTCGTACGCGGCGGCAAACGGCGGCGGCCGTGCAGGCATCATCGAGACGAACTTCCGTGAAGAAACCGAAACCGACCTGTTCGGCGAACAGGCCGTGCTGTGCGGCGGTACCGTCGAGCTGATCAAGGCGGGTTTCGAGACGCTGGTCGAAGCCGGCTACGCGCCGGAAATGGCGTACTTCGAGTGCCTGCACGAGCTGAAGCTGATCGTCGACCTGATCTACGAAGGCGGCATCGCGAACATGAACTACTCGATCTCGAACAACGCCGAGTACGGCGAGTACGTGACCGGCCCGCGCGTCGTCACGGAAGAGACGAAGAAGGCGATGAAGCAGTGCCTGACCGACATCCAGACGGGCGAGTACGCGAAGAGCTTCATTCTCGAGAACAAGGCAGGCGCCCCGACGCTGCAGTCGCGCCGCCGCCTGACGGCCGAGCACCAGATCGAGCAGGTCGGCGCGAAGCTGCGTGCGATGATGCCGTGGATCGCGAAGAACAAGCTCGTCGACCAGACGAAGAACTAAGCACCTCGTGCTGTTCCGGCCCTTCGAGTGGAGGGTCGGCATCAAAAAGCCGTCCGAAGGCAGCAGTGCCCCGGGCGGCTTTTGTTATGCTACGTGCTTTGCAATTCACCGAACACAGAACGAATCCATGAACTATCCTCATCCGATCATCGCGCGCGAAGGCTGGCCGTTCATCGCGATTGCAGCCGTCGTCGCGCTGTTGATCCATGCCGTCGGGGGCTTCGGCTTCGCGTGGCCGTTCTGGCTGCTGCTCGTCTTCGTCGTCCAGTTCTTCCGCGATCCGCAGCGCCCGATCCCGGCGCAGCCGAACGCGGTGCTGTGCCCGGCAGACGGCCGCATCGTCGCGGTCGAGACCGCGCAGGATCCGTACGCGAACCGCGAAGCGCTGAAGATCAGCGTGTTCATGAATGTCTTCAATGTCCATTCGCAGCGTTCGCCGGTCGATGGCGCGATCAGCAAGGTCGAGTATTTCCCGGGTGCGTTCCTGAACGCGGCGATCGACAAGGCGTCGACCGAGAACGAGCGCAATGCGGTCGTGATCCAGACGGCGAGCGGCAAGACCGTCACGTCCGTGCAGATCGCCGGCCTGATCGCCCGCCGGATCCTCTGCTACGTGCGCGCCGGCGAGCCGCTGTCGCGCGGCCAGCGTTACGGGTTCATCCGCTTCGGTTCGCGCGTCGACGTGTACCTGCCGCTCGGCAGCCGCGCGAAGGTGTCGATCGGCGAGAAGGTCTACGCGTCGTCGACGATCCTCGCCGAGCTCGAACAGTAAGCGGCGGGGCGCACGATGGCCGCATTCAAACCGCGTCGGCCGCGTAACGGCTCCGGCCAGACGCCACGCCCGTTCCGCCGCAACAAGGTGATGGCGCCCGATGCGGCGCCGCTCGAGAGCCGCCGCGCCGCGCGCCAGCGGTTCCTGAAGACGCGCGGCATCTATCTGCTGCCGAACGCATTCACGACCGCCGCGCTGTTCTGCGGCTTCTTCGCGGTCGTGCAGGCGATGAACGTACGCTTCGAGATCGCCGCGATCGCGATTTTCGTGGCGATGGTGCTCGACGGGATGGACGGGCGCGTCGCGCGCATGACCCATACGCAGAGCGCGTTCGGCGAGCAGTTCGATAGCCTTTCCGACATGGTGTCGTTCGGCGTCGCGCCCGCGCTCGTGATGTACGAGTGGGTGCTGAAGGATCTCGGCCGCTGGGGCTGGCTCGCCGCGTTCGTCTATTGCTCGGGCGCCGCGCTGCGCCTCGCGCGCTTCAACACGAACATCGGCGTGGTCGACAAGCGCTTCTTCCAGGGGTTGCCGAGCCCGGCCGCCGCCGCGCTGATCGCCGGCTTCGTGTGGCTCGCGACCGACAACCGCGTGCCGATGAAGCTCGGCTGGCTGCCGTGGGTCGCGTTCGTGCTGACGATCTACGCGGGCGTGACGATGGTGTCGAACGCGCCGTTCTACAGCGGCAAGGCGCTCGACGTGCGGCACCGCGTGCCGTTCGCGGCGATCCTGCTCGTCGTCGTCGCGTTCGTGCTCGTGTCGTCCGATCCGCCGCTGATGCTGTTCTGCCTGTTCGTGCTGTACGGTCTGTCCGGCTACGTGTTCTGGGCCTACATGGCCATCCGCGGGCGCGCGAATCCGGCGCGCTCGTCGCAGCGCGATCACTGACGCCGACGCACGATTTGCCCGGAAACGGCGGTCTCGGGGCCGCCGTTTTCATTTGCCCCTTTTTCGAGCCGGGCCGCGCCGGTTCACGGTTTCCGGGTGCCGTCCCCGGGTGTCGTCCAATTGCGCGGTCCACGGAATGTCGCTATAGTCTGCGGCATGACTGCATTTCCCCGCTTCTCCCTCCTTCTAGCCGGTGCGCTGCTACGCGCGCCAGCTTCGGCGCGCCTGCCGCGCTGACTGTTCTCGCCCTCCGTCTCAAGCCTCGTCTGTTGTTGAGCGTCGCCAGCGGTGGCGCGATCTCGTTACGTTTGACTTCCGTATAAAAGAGCCCTGGAGCCCCCCATGACAGACAAGCTGATCATTTTCGATACGACGTTGCGTGACGGCGAGCAATCGCCCGGCGCGTCGATGACGAAGGAAGAGAAAATCCGCATCGCGAAGCACCTCGAGCGGATGAAGGTCGACGTGATCGAGGCCGGTTTCGCCGCCAGCTCGAACGGCGATTTCGACGCGATCCACACGATCGCCGGTCTCGTGAAGGACAGCACGATCTGTTCGCTGGCGCGGGCCAACGACAAGGACATCCAGCGCGCGGCGGACGCGCTCAAGCCGGCCAACAGCGCGCGGATCCATACGTTCATCGCGACGTCGCCGCTGCACATGGAGAAGAAGCTGCGGATGACGCCGGACCAGGTGTTCGAGCAGGCGCGTCTCGCGGTGCGTTTCGCGCGCAAGTTCACCGACAACGTCGAATTCTCGCCGGAAGACGGCAGCCGTTCGGATCTCGATTTCCTGTGCCGTGTGCTGGAAGCGGTGATCGCCGAGGGCGCGACGACGATCAACATCGCCGATACGGTCGGCTACGGCGTGCCGGAACTCTACGGCAACCTCGTGAAGACGCTGCGCGAACGCATTCCGAACTCGGACAAGGCGATCTTCTCCGTGCATTGCCACAACGACCTCGGGATGGCGGTGGCGAACTCGCTCGCCGGCGTGAAGATCGGCGGTGCGCGGCAGATCGAATGCACGATCAACGGTCTCGGCGAGCGCGCGGGCAACACGTCGCTCGAGGAAATCGTGATGGCCGTGAAGACCCGCAAGGACTACTTCGGTCTCGACGTCGGCATCGACACGACGCAGATCGTGCCGACGTCGAAGCTCGTGTCGCAGATTACCGGCTTCGTCGTGCAGCCGAACAAGGCGGTGGTCGGCGCCAACGCATTCGCGCACGCATCGGGCATTCACCAGGACGGCGTGCTGAAGGCGCGCGACACCTACGAGATCATGCGTGCGGAAGACGTGGGCTGGACCGCGAACAAGATCGTGCTCGGCAAGCTGTCGGGCCGCAACGCGTTCAAGCAGCGTCTGCAGGAGCTGGGCGTGTCGCTCGACAGCGAAGCCGAACTGAATGCCGCGTTCATGCGCTTCAAGGATCTGGCCGACCGCAAGGCCGAGATCTTCGACGAGGACATCATCGCGATCGTGTCCGAGGAATCGGCGCTCGCGCAGGAACAGGAGCACTTCAAGTTCGTGTCGCTGTCGCAGCGTTCGGAAACGGGCGAGCAGCCGCAGGCGAAGGTCGTGTTCGCGGTCGAAGGCAAGGAAGTGACCGGCGAGGCGCGCGGCAACGGCCCGGTCGACGCGACGTTCAATGCGATCGAGGGTGAAGTCGGCAGCGGGTCCGAGCTGCTGCTGTACTCGGTCAACGCGATCACGACCGGCACGCAGGCGCAGGGCGAAGTGACCGTCCGGCTGTCGAAGAGCGGGCGGATCGTCAACGGCGTGGGCACCGATCCGGATATCGTCGCCGCATCCGCGAAGGCGTACATTTCCGCGCTGAACAAGCTGCACTCGAAGGACGACAAGCTCAACCCGCAGCGCGCGTAAGCGCCGCGCGTTGCGCGGCACCGAGACGCCCCGTGCGGCCCTGCGCCGCCGGGGCGTTTTTTCATTGGCCGCTCATTCCGCGGCCGGCGCGCGGAACAGCCAGCGGCGCGCCGCCGGGCGTGGCGCCGGATTGCGCCGGCGGAACTCGACCGCGATCCCGCGCCGCGGCGCATCGGCGACGAACGCATCGAGCAGTTCGAGCACGTCGTGATCGATGTAGTCGGCGCGCGTCGCGTCGATGATCACCGCCGCCCGGTCCGGAATGTGCCGCAGGTGGTGCTTGACCTGCACCTTGCCGAGAAACGACACGTCCTTGCGGAACGACAGCAGGAAGTGATCGTCATGCTGCGCGAGCGTGACGGGGCTCTTCAGGTTCGCGACGGCGACGGCCAGCACGCTGCATGCGAGGCCGAGCGCGATGCCGAACAGCAGGTCGACCGCCAGCACACCCGCGATCGTCGCCGCGAACGGCGCGAACGCGGCCGGGCCTTGCTTCATGACCGAGCGGAACAGCGCGGGCTTCGCGAGCTTCAGACCGGTGTGGATCAGGATCGCGGCCAGGCTCGCGAGCGGGATCAGGTTGATCAGGCCGGTGAGCGCAAACACGCTCGCGAGCAGCAGGACCCCGTGCACGATCGCGGACATCCGGCTTTGCGCGCCGGCGTTGACGTTGGCCGAACTGCGCACGATCACCGACGTGATCGGCAGGCCGCCGACGGCGCCCGCGACGAGGTTACCGACGCCCTGCGCCTTCAGCTCGCGATCGGGTTGCGTCGGCCGCCGCTTCGGATCGATCTGTTCGACCGCTTCGAGGCACAGCAGCGTCTCGAGGCTTGCGACGACCGCAAGCGTGATCGCCACGCGCCATACGTCCGGATTGAGCAGTTGCGCGAAGTTCGGGCCGAGCTCTGCATGCTTGAGCGATGCCGCGAGCGCCGCGAACGAGTCGAATTCGGGCAGCGTGACGCGATGGGCGGCGCCCGGTGCGGCTGCCGGTGCGACCACGCCGAGCACGAGCGTCGCGCCGATGCCGAGCACGACGACCGCGAGCGGCGCGGGTACCGAGCGCACCCACGCGAAGCGCTTGAGAGCCGGCGTGTCCCACGCGATCAGCAGCCCGAGCGACGCAAGCGCGATCACCGTGGCGGCCCATGCGGTCGGCAGGCTCGGCCAGTTCGCAAACGATTGCGCGGCCTGGCCGCCGAGGCCGAATGCGAACGGAATCTGCTTCACGATCAGCAGCAGGCCGATCGCGGCGAGCATGCCCTTGATGACCGGCGATGGCACGTAAGCGGCGAAGCGGCCGGCGCGCAGCATGCCGAAGCCGAACTGCAGCACGCCGGACAGCAGCACCGCGAGCAGGAACGCGGAGAAGCTGCCGAGTTGCGCGATCCCTTCGACGACGATCACGACGAGGCCGGCGGCCGGCCCGCTGACGGACAGCGACGAGCCGCTCAGCAGTGCGACGACGATGCCGCCGACGATGCCCGACACGAGCCCGGCGAACGGCTCGACGCCGGACGCATTGGCGATGCCGAGACAGAGCGGTAGCGCGACGAGGAAAACGACGATGCCGGCGACGATGTCGCGCGGCAGGGTGGATAGGCGCTCGTTCAGTTTCATGGTTGGGGTGGTTTCGTTGGCGTGGAGGGGCAGGGCGCGGGTCAACCGAGCGCGACGGCGGCAGCGCGCTCGGGCTCGGGCTCGGCTTCGGTCGGCGACGCCGCATAGCCGGAATCGAGCTCCTTCAGGCGGCCGTCGGCGAGCGAAAAGATCCAGCCATGCACGAGCGGTGGCCGCTCGCGGCCGCGCACGATCGGCGACGCGCGCAGCAGCCGCACCTGTTCGAGCACGTTCAGCTCGGCGAGGCGGTCGGCGGCGGCCATGTCGTCGAGCCCGTCGAGCGTGTCGCGATGGCGCCGCGCGAGTGCGCAGAGCGGCGCGATGCGGCGCGCGACGTGTGGCAGGTCGGCGGGCGGCGGCAGCAGCGATGCACGCACGCCGCCGCACCCGTAGTGACCGCACACGATCACGTGGTCGACCTTCAGCACCCGCACCGCGTACTCGAGCACGCTGGCGGAATTGTCGTCGTCGGGGTGGAACAGGTTCGCGATGTTGCGATGGACGAACAGCTCGCCGGGCGCGCAGTGCGTGATGGTTTCGGCTGGCACGCGGCTGTCCGCGCAACCGATCCACAGTACGCGCGGATTCTGGCCGCGCGCGAGCGCGTCGAAAAAGCCGGGCGTGTGTTCGCGCGTCTCGCGGGCCCAGGCAATGTTGGCAACCAGCATGCTCTTGGGGCGATTCATGAGGACTCCTTTTTGATAAAGGCAAATAAATATCGAACGAAATGGCGCAATCGCATGCTTTCTAAATTGAAAGGTTGGATTTTCGACTGATATTAGGGGTATGCCCTAGCACTGCGGGTGGGTTGATACAAATTGTTTCAAATTGATTGGGCGTAGTGCATTGCATGCACCAGTGCGACGCATGACATGCCCCGGGCGTGCCTGTTTCCCGCTACGGCCCGCATGACGGGGCGTTCAGTGTATTGCCATCGCAATGTCATCGATCGGAAAAGTTTTCCGTCTTATTCGTTGAATTAAATAAGGCAGCGGAAAAAATGAAATGGCCATTCACGCAATAATTCGTGAATGGCCATTGCGACAATTGCGTATAAATACGCAATCGGTCAGAACAGGGTGCGGCGATCGGGATCGTGCAGCGGGTCCGGTGTTTTCTGCGTGGTGCGCAGGATGCCCTGCGGATCGAAGTAGAAGCTGTACATCATGTACCAGACGTTGTCCTCGAGATACCGGTACGTCCAAACCTCGCGTTTCATCAGCGGGAAGTAGGAAGTCTCGACCGGGCGTCCGAAATTGACGAGGACGTCTGTCTTCGTCCACTTGCCGATCTCCGCGCGATAGAACTCGCTCGGCTGCAGTACCTGGCGCACGTTGACGATCCGGTGGGCTGCGTCGACGTCGGCCGCGACCGTGATTTCGCCCATCGGCTGAGTCGGCCACATCAGGCGCTTGCCGCCGCCGGGCAGGTCGTAGATCTCGCGCGGCGGGCCCATGCGCGCGACGATCGCCGACTCGTCCTGGCCGGCCTGGTATTGCTGCCACGGTTGCGCGCAACCGGCCAGCAGCGCGGCGGCACCGGCGATCAGCACGGGCAGGCGCGCGGGAATGCGAATGCGCATCGGATTCTCCAGAACACGGAAACAAGTCCCGTTTTATCACGGACGGCGCGCGACGGCGCATCGCGCGGAAAAAATCGGTGCGGATCGCAGGCTGTCGCGCTTGCGGGTGGCGGGCGCGGCGGCCTATGATCCGCGCTTCTCGGGCAGATTGAAGGGCAGGTGGCCGATGCAGGGGTGGAAACGGTGCGCGCTCGCGTGGAGCGCGGGGTGGATGCTGGTGTCGTCCGCGTTTGCCGGCGGCGAGCCGGTGCGGATCGCGCTGATCGAGGGGATGTCGGGCCCGTTCGCGAACGCGGGCGCGGCGGTGGAGCGCAACCTGCGCTTCGGTGTCGAGCGGGTCAATGCGGCGGGCGGCGTGAAGCTGCGTGACGGCGCGCATCCGCTCGAACTCGTCGTGCTCGACAGCAAGGGCAGCCCGGAGGAGGCGCTCGTGCAGTTGCGCGCGGCCGCCGACCGGCATGTCGGCTTCGTCGCGCAGGGCAACAGCTCGGCCGTCGCGGCCGCGCTCGTCGCCGCGCTCGACAAGCTGAACGCGCGCGATCCGGACAACCGGATGCTGTTCCTGAACTATTCGGCCGACGATCCGGCGCTGACCGGCGCGCGTTGCAGTTTCTGGCATTTCCGCTTCGATGCGCATGCCGGCATGCGGATGGCCGCGCTTGCGGACGTGATGGCGCGCGATCGCGCGCTGCGAAAGGTCTATCTGTTGAACCAGGACTACAGCTTCGGCCACGACGTCAGCACCCTCGCGCGGCAGGCGCTCGCGGCGCGGCGCCCGGACGTGACGATCGCGGGCGACGAATTCCACCCGATCGGCCGGATCAAGGATTTCTCGCCGTATATCGCGAAGATCCGCGCCAGCGGCGCGGACGCCGTCGTGACCGGCAACTGGGGCAACGACCTCACGCTGCTCGTGAAGGCGGCGCGCGAACAGGGGCTCGACGCGAAGTTCTATACGTTCTACGGCAACAGCCTCGGCGCGCCGGCGGCCCTCGGCGACGCGGGTGTCGGCCGCGTCGTGGCGGTGGCCGACTGGCACCCGAACGCGGGCGGCGCCAAGTCCGACGCGTTCTACCGCGCGTTCCGGACCCGTTTCCCGGCCGCGCAGGACGACTACCCGGTGCGGCGGATGAGCCAGATGATCGAGATGCTGGCCGCGGCGATGACCCGCGCGGGTTCGGCCGACCCGGTCGCGGTCGCGCGTGCGCTCGAGGGCCTGCCGTTCGACGACGGCTTCCACGCGTCGCGGATGCGCGCCCAGGATCACCAGTTGATCCAGCCCCTTTACGTGATGGAAATGGACAAGGTCGGCACGCCGGGCGTGCGCTTCGACAACGAGGGATCGGGCTACGGCTTCCGGACGGTGCTCGCGGTGCCGGCGCAGCGTACGGAGATGCCGTCGACGTGCTCGATGACGCGCCCGTGACGGAGGGCGGTAAGAACGGCACCGAGTTGTGCTACAATGCGCGCCGGTTGTAAGTCACGGCACGGCCATTCTTCCGTGTCCGCCTGTTCAGTTAGAAAGGAAATCACATGTCTGTTGCAGATATCAAGAAGTCGGAAGTCGTTGCTCAGTTCGCCCGCGGTACCAACGACACGGGGTCGCCCGAAGTCCAGGTCGCACTGCTGACCGCACGTATCGTCGAACTGACGGGTCACTTCAAGACCCACGCGAAGGATCACCACAGCCGCCGCGGCCTGCTGCGCATGGTGAGCCGCCGCCGCAAGCTGCTCGACTACCTCAAGGGCAAGGATGCCGACCGTTACCGCGCACTGATCGAGAAGCTGGGTCTGCGTAAGTAATCGAGGCGATTGCCGCCAGCAAGATGCCTGTGTCAGTCCGCTGATACAGGCATTTTGTTTTTGCGCGGTGCGTAGCGTCACACGCATCGCAGGCTGTCCGGCACGTTCGTGCGGGGCCGCCGCCACGACCGATACCGGGGCAGGATTTGTGTCATTCCAGCGCGCCGCTGCCTGAGCGCCGCGCTGGAATGGCATAAAAAACACACCTTGCTCCGGGTGATTCGGTCGGGACGCCGCCGCGCGGGATGGCCGGCGCGGCGAATGAAATGCATGAATACAAAGGAGCAACCATGTCCATGTTCAACAAGGTCGTGAAGGAATTCCAGTGGGGCCAGCACAAGGTGCGCCTCGAAACCGGTGAAGTCGCCCGCCAGGCGAGCGGTGCCGTGATCGTCGACGTCGAAGACACCGTCGTGCTGGCAACCGTCGTCGGCGCGAAGTCGGCGAAGCCGGGCCAGGATTTCTTCCCGTTGACCGTCGACTACCTCGAGAAGACCTACTCGGCCGGCAAGATCCCGGGCGGCTTCTTTCGCCGCGAAGGCCGTCCGTCGGAGCACGAGACGCTGACGTCGCGCCTGATCGACCGTCCGCTGCGCCCGCTGTTCCCGGAAGGCTTCTACAACGAAGTCCAGGTCGTGATCCACGTGCTGTCCGTGAACCCGGAAATCCCGGCCGACATCCCCGCGCTGATCGGCGCATCGGCCGCGCTCGCCGTGTCGGGCCTGCCGTTCAACGGCCCGGTCGGTGCCGCACGCGTGGCATACATCGACAACGCGTACGTGCTGAACCCGACGCGTGACCAGCTCAAGGCATCGAGCCTCGACCTCGTCGTCGCGGGTACGGAGCGCGCCGTGCTGATGGTCGAGTCGGAAGCCGACCAACTGTCGGAAGAAGTGATGCTGGGCGCCGTGGTGTTCGGCCACGAGCAGATGCAGATCGCGATCGACGCGATCCACGAACTGGTGCGCGACGGCGGCAAGCCCGAGTGGGACTGGCAGCCGGCGCCGAAGAACGAGGCGCTGATCGCGCGCGTGACCGAGCTGGCGCAGAACGATCTGCTCGCCGCTTACCAGCTCCGCGACAAGCAGGCGCGTTCGGCGAAGCTGAAGGAAGTCTATGCGGCAACCTCGGCGAAGCTCGAGGAAGACGCGCTGGCGGCCGGTACGGTCGCGGCCGACAAGGCCACGGTCGGCAACGTGCTGTTCGACATCGAAGCGAAGATCGTCCGTTCGCAGATCCTGAACGGCGAGCCGCGCATCGACGGCCGTGACACGCGCACCGTGCGTCCGATCGAAATCCGCACCGGCGTGCTGCCGCGTACCCACGGCTCGGCGCTGTTCACGCGCGGCGAAACGCAGGCGCTGGTCGTCGCGACGCTCGGCACGAAGGGTGACGAGCAGATCATCGACGCGCTCGAAGGCGAATACCGCGAGCGCTTCATGCTCCACTACAACATGCCCCCGTTCGCGACCGGCGAAACGGGCCGCGTCGGCTCGCCGAAGCGCCGCGAAATCGGCCACGGCCGTCTGGCCAAGCGCGCGCTGGTCAAGTGCCTGCCGAGCGCCGACGAATTCGGCTACTCGATCCGTGTCGTGTCGGAAATCACCGAGTCGAACGGTTCGTCGTCGATGGCGTCGGTGTGCGGCGGCTGCCTCGCGCTGATGGACGCCGGCGTGCCGATGAAGGCGCACGTCGCGGGTATCGCGATGGGCCTGATCCTCGAAGGCAACAAGTTCGCGGTGCTGACCGACATCCTCGGCGACGAAGATCACCTCGGCGACATGGACTTCAAGGTGGCCGGCACGGAGCAAGGCGTGACGGCGCTGCAGATGGACATCAAGATCCAGGGCATCACGAAGGAAATCATGCAGGTCGCGCTCGCGCAGGCGAAGGAAGGCCGCCTGCACATCCTCGGCAAGATGACGTCGGCGGTGTCGGGTGCGAACACGCAACTGTCGGAATTCGCGCCGCGCATGATCACGGTCAAGATCAACCCGGAAAAGATCCGCGACGTGATCGGCAAGGGCGGTTCGGTGATCCGCGCGCTGACGGAAGAAACGGGCACGACCATCGACATCTCGGATGACGGCGTCGTGACGATCGCCAGCACGAGCAGCGAAGGCATGGCCGAAGCGAAGAAGCGCATCGAGCAAATCACGGCCGAGATCGAAGTCGGTCAGGTGTATGAAGGCACGGTGCTCAAGCTGCTCGATTTCGGCGCGATCGTGAATCTGCTGCCGGGCAAGGATGGCCTGCTGCACATCTCGGAAATCGTCAACGAGCGCGTGAAGGACATCAACGACTACCTGAAGGAAGGTCAGCAGGTGAAGGTCAAGGTGATCCAGACGGACGAGAAGGGTCGCGTGCGTCTGTCGGCCAAGGCGCTGCTGAATGAAGCAGCGGCGGCAGCGCAGTCGGATACGCCGCCGCAGCAGTAAGCGGACAGGCGGATCAACGGCCGGCAGTGCGAAAGCGTGCCGGCCGTTTTTTCTGTAGCATCGTTGTGCGGCGCAGCAGCGCCGGCGAGGCGCCCGCGCCGTGCGCACGGGCGTGCCATCCGATTCCGATCCTGGAGCGACTCTCACCATGAAAGCCATCGAAATCACCGAATTCGGCGCCCCCGACGTGCTGAAGCTCGCGGAGCGTCCGCGCCCCGAACCGAAGCGCGGCGAGGTGCTGATCAAGGTGGCGGCTTCCGGCGTGAACCGGCCCGACGTGTTCCAGCGCAAGGGTGCCTATGCGCCGCCGCCGGGTGCGTCGGATCTGCCGGGCCTCGAGGTCGCGGGCGAGATCGTCGGCGGCGATTTGTCCGATGCGGCCCTGAACCCGTTCGGGCTGAAACTGGGCGATCGCGTGTGCGCGCTGCTCGCGGGCGGCGGCTATGCCGAATATGCGGTCGCGCCGCTGCCGCAGTGCCTGCCGGTGCCGGATGGTCTCACCGATATCGAGGCCGCCTCGCTGCCCGAAACGTTTTTCACCGTGTGGAGCAACGTGTTCGACCGTGCGCAGCTCGGCGCGGGCGAGGGCGGTGAGCAGGAGACCCTGCTCGTGCAGGGCGGCTCGAGCGGCATTGGCGTGACGGCGATCCAGATCGCGCATGCGCTCGGCTTTCGCGTGTTCGCGACGGCCGGCACCGCCGACAAATGCCGTGCGTGCGAGGCGCTTGGCGCCGAGCGCGCGATCAACTACAAGACCGAAGACTTCGTCGAAGTCGTGAAGTCGCTGACGCACGATCGCGGTGTCGACGTGATCCTCGACATGGTGGCGGGCTCGTACGTGCCGCGCGAGCTGGCCGCGCTCGCGGACGGCGGCCGTCTCGTGCTGATCGCGCTGCTCGGCGGCGCGAAGGCCGAGGTCAACCTGAGCGAGATCCTGCGCCGCCGGCTGACCGTGACCGGTTCGACGCTGCGTCCGCGCCCGGTCGAATTCAAGGCCCGTATCGCCGCGCAGCTGAAGGCGCGCGTGTGGCCGCTGCTCGCCGACGGCCGCATCAAGCCGGTGATCTATCGCGTGTTGCCCGCCGCGGACGCCGCACAGGCGCATGCGCTGATGGAAAGCAGCGAGCATACCGGCAAGATCGTGCTCGATTGGGGAACGAACGCCTGACGGCCCGTGCGGCGGGCTTGACATGCGCGGTTTGACCGGTTCAAGCCGCGCGCAGTAAAATCGCGGGTTTGCTTCGCCAGATCCAACCTGACGGCCGGGTTCCGGCACGTTAATGACAAGATAGTGACGAGACAGACACGATGTCGAAACAACGAACAAAGCGAGTGATCGGCAACTGGAAGATGCACGGCCGGCTGGCCGGCAACCAGGCGCTGCTGAACGAAGTGGTGCAGGGCGCGGGCACGGTGGCGGCTGAAACGTCGATCGGCGTGTGCGTGCCGTTCCCGTATCTCGCGCAGGTTCAGGCGCAGCTTGGCGGTGGCCGTGTCGCGTTCGGTGCGCAGGACGTGTCCGCGCACGAGCAAGGCGCATTCACCGGTGAGGTGGCGGCTGCGATGGTGGCGGAGTTCGGCGCGCGGTATGCGATCGTCGGCCACTCGGAGCGTCGCGCGTATCACGGCGAAAGCAACGAGACGGTCGCGGCGAAGACGCAGCGCGCGCTCGCGGCCGGCCTCGTGCCGGTCGTGTGTGTCGGCGAGACGCTCGACGAGCGCGAGTCGGGTGCGACCGAGCAGGTCGTCGGTGCGCAGCTCGACGCGGTGCTGGCCGTGCTGACGGCTGACGAGGCCGCGCGTATCGTCGTCGCGTACGAGCCGGTCTGGGCGATCGGCACGGGCAAGAGCGCGACGTCGGCGCAGGCGCAGGACGTGCATGCGTTCCTGCGGACGCGTCTCGCGGCAAAGGGTGCGGCGGACGTGTCCGTGCTGTACGGCGGCAGCGTGAAGCCGGACAACGCGGAAGAGCTGTTCGCGCAGCCGGACATCGACGGCGGCCTGATCGGCGGCGCGTCGCTGAAGGCGGAAGATTTCCTGGCGATCTGCCGGGCCGCGCGTTGAGCGGTCCGAGATCGAATTGAACCATGACGGCGGCCGGTCGGTCCGGTCGCCCGATCCAATCGGGTGGGTGTGATGCTGTTATTCAAGACGCTGATTATTGTGGTGCAGGTGCTGTCTGCACTCGGTGTGATTGGGCTCGTGCTGCTGCAGCACGGCAAGGGTGCCGACATGGGCGCCGCATTCGGCAGCGGCGCGTCGGGCAGTCTGTTCGGTGCGACGGGCTCGGCGAACTTCCTGTCGCGCACGACGGGCATTCTCGCGACGATCTTCTTCGTCGCGACGCTCGCGCTGACGTACCTCGGTTCGTACAAGTCGACGCCGTCGGCAGGCGTGCTCGGCACGGCAGTGACCGCGCCGGCATCGGCCCCCGCGGCATCGGCGCCGGCTGTCGCGGCGTCGGCTGCCGCCGGTTCGGCCGCAAGCGCGCCGGGCCAGGATGTCCCGAAATAAAAAGTTAATTTTTTTGCGGTTGTGCGTTGAACAAATCCGGAACTCGGGTTAGAATTTAATTCTTGAAGCGATTCGCGGGAACGAGCAGCACAACCCGAGTTGCATGCAGTGCCGACGTGGTGAAATTGGTAGACACGCTATCTTGAGGGGGTAGTGGCGAAAGCTGTGCGAGTTCGAGTCTCGCCGTCGGCACCAAAGTTACTCAATGCCAGCCGCTTCCAGTGGCTGGCATTTTTCATTTGTGGGGTGGGCTTGCGGTTGTCTTGCGATCGCCTGCACTCCGAAATGATTCCTTCCGCCGGAAGTGGTATTCTCCGGACGCTCAGAACCAACCGATAGAGGATTGCCTTGAACCTCGCAGCCTATTACCCCGTCTTGTTGTTCCTCCTCGTGGGCACTGGTTTAGGTATAGCGCTGGTCAGCATCGGCAAGCTCCTTGGTCCCAACAAGCCGGACGTCGAGAAGAACGCACCGTACGAGTGCGGCTTCGAAGCCTTTGAAGACGCCCGGATGAAATTCGACGTCCGGTATTACCTCGTCGCCATCCTGTTCATCATCTTCGATCTCGAAACCGCATTCCTGTTCCCGTGGGGCGTCGCGCTCCGGGACATCGGCTGGCCGGGTTTCATCGCAATGATGATTTTTCTGCTCGAATTCCTGCTGGGCTTTGCCTATATCTGGAAGAAAGGCGGGCTCGACTGGGAGTGATGGGTTAATCGCCGGTTTGCATGAGCGGCCACGCTCGGTCGCTCGTCTGGAGTGGAAAGCAAATGAGTATCGAAGGGGTCTTGAAGGAAGGGTTTGTCACCACGACGGCTGACAAGCTGATCAACTGGACGCGTACCGGCTCGCTGTGGCCGATGACGTTCGGGCTCGCGTGTTGCGCCGTCGAGATGATGCATGCGGGCGCGGCCCGTTACGATCTGGACCGGTTCGGCGTCGTGTTTCGCCCGAGCCCGCGTCAGTCGGACGTGATGATCGTCGCCGGCACGCTGTGCAACAAGATGGCGCCCGCGCTGCGCCGCGTGTACGACCAGATGGCCGAGCCGCGCTGGGTGATCTCGATGGGGTCGTGCGCCAACGGCGGTGGTTATTACCACTACTCGTACTCGGTGGTCCGCGGCTGCGACCGGATTGTGCCGGTCGACGTCTATGTGCCGGGCTGTCCGCCCACGGCCGAGGCGCTGGTCTACGGCGTGATCCAGCTTCAGGCGAAGATCCGCCGCACCAATACCATCGCCCGTCAATAAAGCCCCGAGCGTCCCCTCAATATGGCAAGCAAAATCGAGACCCTCAAGGCAAACCTCGAAGCCGCGCTCGGCGCGCGCGTGGTGAGCCTCACCGAAGCGATCGGTGAACTGACGCTCGTCGTGAAGGCGAGCGATTACCTCGAAGTCGCAAAGACGCTGCGCGACGATCCGAAGCTCCGTTTCGAGCAACTGATCGACCTCTGCGGCGTCGACTACCAGACCTTCGGTGACGGCGCCTACGACGGCCCGCGCTTCGCGGCCGTGTCGCACCTGCTGTCGGTCACGAACAACTGGCGCCTGCGCCTGCGCGCATTCGCGCCGGACGACGATCTGCCGATCGTGGCGTCGCTGGTCGACATCTGGACCTCGGCGAACTGGTACGAGCGCGAAGCGTTCGACCTGTACGGCATCGTGTTCGAAGGCCACCCCGACCTGCGCCGCATCCTCACCGACTACGGCTTCATCGGTCACCCGTTCCGCAAGGACTTCCCGGTGTCGGGCTACGTCGAAATGCGTTACGACCCGGAAGAGAAGCGGGTCGTGTACCAGCCGGTGACGATCGAGCCGCGCGAAATCACGCCGCGCGTGATCCGCGAGGATCGCTATGGCGGTCTGAAACATTAAGGGGGCGTCATGGCAGAAATCAAGAACTACACGCTCAACTTCGGCCCGCAGCACCCGGCAGCGCACGGCGTGCTGCGCCTCGTGCTCGAGCTCGATGGCGAAGTCATCCAGCGTGCCGATCCGCACATCGGCCTGCTGCACCGCGCGACCGAAAAGCTCGCGGAATCCAAGACCTTCATCCAGTCCGTGCCGTACATGGACCGTCTCGACTACGTGTCGATGATGGTCAACGAGCACGGCTACGTGCTCGCGATCGAAAAGCTGCTCGGCATCGAAGTGCCGGAGCGCGCGCAGTACATCCGCGTGCTGTTCGACGAAATCACGCGCGTGCTGAACCACCTGATGTGGATCGGCGCGCACGCACTCGACGTCGGCGCGATGGCCGTGTTCCTGTACGCTTTCCGCGAACGCGAAGACCTGATGGACGTGTACGAAGCGGTGTCCGGCGCCCGGATGCACGCGGCCTACTATCGTCCGGGCGGCGTCTATCGCGATCTGCCTGACGCAATGCCGCAATACAAGGCGTCGAAGATTCGCAACGAGAAGGCGCTTGCGAAGATGAACGAAGCGCGCAGCGGCTCGGTGCTCGACTTCATCGACGATTTCTTCACGCGCTTCCCGAAGTGCGTCGACGAATACGAAACGCTGCTGACCGACAACCGGATCTGGAAACAGCGTCTGGTCGGGATCGGCGTGGTGAGCCCGGAGCGTGCGCTGCAGATGGGCCTGACCGGCCCGATGCTGCGCGGCTCGGGCATCGCGTGGGACCTGCGCAAGAAGCAGCCCTACGAAGTGTACGATCGGATGGATTTCGACGTGCCGGTCGGCGTGAACGGCGATTGCTACGACCGCTATCTTGTGCGCGTCGAAGAAATGCGCCAGTCGATCCGCATCGCGAAACAGTGTATTGAGTGGCTCCGCAAGAATCCGGGCCCGGTGATGACGGACAATCACAAGGTTGCCCCGCCGTCGCGCGTCGGCATGAAGACCAACATGGAAGACTTGATTCACCACTTCAAGCTCTTCACCGAAGGTTTCCATGTGCCGGAAGGCGAAGCGTACGCGGCGGTCGAGCATCCGAAGGGTGAGTTCGGCATCTACCTCGTGTCCGATGGCGCCAACAAGCCGTATCGCCTCAAGATTCGCGCGCCGGGTTTCGCGCACCTGGCGTCGCTCGACGAAATGGCGCGCGGTCACATGATCGCCGACGCCGTCACGATCATCGGTACGCAGGACATCGTGTTCGGCGAAATCGATCGCTAATGGTTGCGCCGCCCGCGAGCGCGGGCGGCGAGCAGTCAGTCACACGCGAAGTCACAAGCGGTATGCGCCGAACCGGCGCGGCTTCGCAAGCTGTCAACAGAGTGAGCGCCAGGTCTGCCGTCCATGCACCCCAGTGTGCGGCAGGTTGTTCGTTCGGTAGGAATTGAAAGAGTCGTGTCTGAAAATGATCTCAGCTGAAGGCCTGAAGGAAATCGATCGAGCGTTGACGAAGTATCCCGCCGATCAGAAACAGTCCGCCGTGATGTCGGCGTTGGCCGTCGCTCAAGAAGAGCACGGCTGGCTGTCGCCCGAACTGATGCAGTTCGTCGCGGACTATCTCGGCATGCCGGCCGTTGCCGTGCAGGAAGTCGCGACGTTCTACACGATGTACGAGCTCAAACCGGTCGGCAAGCACAAGATCACGCTCTGCACGAACCTGCCGTGCCAGCTCGGCCCGCACGGCGGCGCGGAAGCGACTGCCGACTACCTGAAACAGAAGCTGGGCATCGGCTTCGGCGAGACCACGCCCGACGGCAAGTTCACGCTGAAGGAAGGTGAATGCATGGGCTCGTGCGGCGATGCGCCGGTGCTGCTGGTGAACAATCACAGAATGTGCAGCTTCATGAGCCGCGAGAAGATCGACCAGCTGCTTGAGGAGCTCTCGAAATGACGTCCCTCCACGACCGTCACATCAAACCGCTGATCCTCGCTGGTCTGAACGGCGAGAACTGGCACCTCGAAGACTACGTTGCGCGCGGCGGCTACAAGCAGCTGCGCCGCATTCTCGAAGAAAAGATTCCGCCCGAGCAGGTGATCGCCGACGTGAAGGCGTCGGGCCTGCGCGGCCGCGGCGGCGCGGGCTTCCCGACCGGCCTGAAGTGGAGCTTCATGCCGCGTCAGTTCCCGGGGCAGAAGTACCTCGTCTGCAACTCGGACGAAGGCGAGCCGGGCACGTTCAAGGATCGCGACATCCTGCGCTGGAACCCGCACGCGCTGATCGAAGGCATGGCCATCGGCGCATACGCGATGGGCATCACCGTCGGCTACAACTACATCCACGGCGAGATCTTCGAAGTGTATCGACGCTTCGAAGCCGCGCTCGATGAAGCACGCGCGGCCGGGTTCCTCGGCGACAACATCATGGGCTCGGAATTCTCGTTCCAGCTGCACGCGCACCACGGTTACGGCGCGTACATCTGCGGCGAGGAAACGGCGCTGCTCGAGTCGCTCGAAGGCAAGAAGGGCCAGCCGCGCTTCAAGCCGCCGTTCCCGGCGAGCTTCGGCGTGTACGGCAAGCCGACCACGATCAACAACACCGAGACGTTTGCCGCGGTGCCGTTCCTGCTGTCCATCGGGCCGCAGAATTACCTCGAGATCGGCAAGCCGAACAACGGCGGCACGAAGATTTTCTCGGTGTCGGGCGACGTCGAGCGCCCGGGCAACTACGAAGTGCCGCTTGGCACGCCGTTCGCGACGCTGATGGAGCTCGCCGGCGGGATGCGCGGCGGCAAGAAGATCAAGGCCGTGATTCCGGGCGGGTCGTCGGCGCCGGTGATCCCGGGCGACATCATGATGCAGACGGATCTCGACTACGACTCGATCGCGAAGGCCGGCTCGATGCTCGGTTCCGGTGCGGTGATCGTGATGGACGAGACGCGCTGCATGGTGCGTTCGCTGCTGCGCCTGTCGTACTTCTACTACGAGGAATCGTGCGGTCAGTGCACGCCGTGCCGTGAAGGCACCGGCTGGCTGTATCGCGTCGTGAACCGTATCGAGCACGGCGAAGGGCGCCAGGAAGATCTGGACCTGCTGAACTCGGTGGCCGAGAACATCATGGGCCGCACGATCTGCGCGCTCGGCGATGCGGCGGCGATGCCGGTTCGCGGGATGCTCAAGCACTACTGGGACGAATTCGCGTACCACGTCGAGCACAAGCACTGCATGGTCGGCGGCCACGCGCACGCGGCGGCAGCCTGAAGCGAACCCGGTTGCGGAATTTGAGCGCACGGTCGGGCCAAGGCGCGAACGGGCGGAAATAGGTTAAGGACCATTCACCATCATGGTTGAACTTGAAATAGACGGCAAGAAGGTCGAGGTGCCCGAAGGCAGCATGGTGATCCAGGCTGCGCACAAGGCGGATACGTACATTCCTCACTTCTGCTATCACAAGAAACTGTCGGTCGCGGCCAACTGCCGGATGTGTCTCGTCGAAGTCGAGAAGATGCCGAAGGCCGTACCTGCCTGCGCGACCCCCGTGTCGGCCGGCATGATCGTCCGCACGCAGTCCGACAAGGCTGTGAAGGCGCAGCAGTCGGTGATGGAATTCCTCCTCATCAATCACCCGCTCGATTGCCCGATCTGCGATCAGGGCGGCGAATGCCAGTTGCAGGATCTGGCGGTCGGCTACGGCAAGTCGTCGTCGCGCTACTCGGAAGAAAAGCGCGTGGTGTTCCACAAGAACGTGGGCCCGCTGATCTCGATGGAAGAAATGTCGCGCTGCATCCACTGCACGCGCTGCGTCCGCTTCGGCCAGGAAATTGCCGGCGTGATGGAGTTCGGCATGCTGGGCCGCGGCGAGCATTCGGAAATCACGACGTTCGTCGGCAAGACGGTCGACTCCGAAATGTCGGGCAACATGATCGACCTGTGCCCGGTCGGCGCGCTGACCAGCAAGCCGTTCCGCTACAGCGCCCGTACGTGGGAACTGTCGCGCCGCAAGTCGGTGAGCCCGCACGATTCCGTCGGCGCGAACCTCGTCGTGCAGGTGAAGAACAACCGCGTGATGCGCGTGCTGCCGTTCGAGAACGAAGCGATCAACGAATGCTGGATCTCGGACAAGGACCGCTTCTCGTATGAAGGCCTCAACAGTGAAGAGCGCCTGACGAAGCCGATGCTGAAGCAGGGCGGCCAGTGGATCGAGACCGACTGGCAGACCGCGCTCGAATACGTCGCGAAGGGCCTGAAGGGCATCGCCGCGGATCACGGCGCGAACGCGCTGGCGATGCTCGCGAGCGCGCACAGCACCGCGGAAGAGCTGTTCCTCGTGAAGCAGCTCGCCAACGAACTGAAGACGCCGAACGTCGACTTCCGTCTGCGTCAGCAGGATTTCTCGGCACCGGTCCAGGGCGCGCCGTGGCTCGGCATGCCGATCGCCGATCTGTCGAACGTGGACGCCGCGTTCGTCGTCGGGTCGTTCCTGCGCCGCGACCACCCGCTGTTCGCATCGCGCCTGCGTCAGGCTGCGAAGAACGGCGCGAAGCTGCATTTCCTGCACGCGACCGGTGACGATTCGCTGATCCCGACCGCGCAACGCATCGTCGCCGCGCCGTCCGCATGGCTCGACGAGCTGGCCGGCATCGCCGCCGCCGTCGCGCAACTGCGCAGCGTCGCGCTGCCCGACGCGCTCGCGGGCGTCACGGCATCGCCGGCCGCCCAGGCTGTCGCGCAGTCGCTCGCGAACGGCGAACGCCGCGCGGTGCTGCTCGGCAACGTCGCGGTCCGTCATCCGCAATTCGCGAAGCTGCACGCCGTCGCGCAGTGGATCGCCGACAACACCGGCGCCACGTTCGGCTTCCTGACGGAAGCGGCGAACACGGTCGGTGCGCACGTCGTCGGCGCACTGCCGGGCGAAGGCGGCCTGAACGCACGCGAAGCGTTCGAGCAGCCGCGCAAGGGCTATGTGCTGCTGAACGTCGAACCGGAATTCGACACCGCCGATCCGGCACAGGCGCTTGCCGCGCTGAACCAGGCTGAAATGGTCGTCGTGATGTCGCCGTTCAAGCACGGCCTCGACTACGCCGACGTGCTGCTGCCGGTCGCGCCGTTCACGGAAACGGCCGGTACGTTCGTCAACGCGGAAGGCACCGTGCAGAGCTTCAACGGCGTCGTGCGCCCGCTCGGCGACACGCGTCCGGCCTGGAAGGTCCTGCGCGTGCTGGGCAGCCTGCTCGGCCTGCCGAGCTTCGAATACGAGACCGCGGAAGAAGTGCGTCTCGCCGCGCTCGGCGACGCCGGCGTCGCGGGCCGCCTGTCGAACCAGACGTCGGTCGCGCCGGCCCGTGCCGCGGCGAATGCCGCGAATGGCGGTTTCGAGCGCCTGGCCGATGTGCCGATCTATCACGCCGACGCACTTGTGCGCCGCGCGGGTGCGCTGCACCTGACGGCCGCCGCGAAGGCGGCGAATGCCGCAGCCCTGCCGGCCGCGCTGTTCGACAAGCTGGGCTTGAAGGAAGGCGACGCCGTGCGCGTGCGCCAGGGCGAGCGTGCGGTGCAGTTGCCGGCCGTGCGCGACGCGAATCTTGCGGAGACGGTCGTTCGCGTGTCGGCGGCGACGCCTGCCGGCGCAGCGCTCGGCAGCCTGTCCGGTGAACTGGTGGTGGAGAAGGCGTAAATGAGCTTGTTCGATACGATCAACGCGGGCGGGGCCGAGCTTCTCGGCTTCGCGTGGCCGACGGTGTGGGCAGTCGTGCGCATCCTCGTCGTCTCCGTCGTCATCCTGCTGTGCGTCGCGTACCTGATTCTGTGGGAACGCAAGCTGATCGGCTGGATGCACGTGCGTCTCGGCCCGAACCGCGTCGGCCCCGGCGGCCTGCTGCAGCCGATCGCCGACGTGCTGAAGCTGCTGCTGAAGGAAGTCATTCAGCCGAGCGCCGCCAGCCGCTGGCTGTACCTGATCGCGCCGGTGATGACGGTCGTGCCGGCGTTCGCGGTGTGGGCGGTGATTCCGTTCCAGGCGGAAGCCGTGCTCGCGAACGTGAACGCGGGCCTGCTGTACGCGATGGCGATCTCGTCGATCGGCGTGTACGCGGTGATTCTCGCCGGCTGGGCGTCGAACTCGAAGTACGCGTTCCTCGGCGCGATGCGCGCCGCGGCGCAGATGGTGTCGTACGAAATCTCGATGGGCTTCGCGCTGGTGCTCGTGCTGATGACGGCCGGCAGCCTGAACCTGTCGGAAATCGTCGGCTCGCAACAGCACGGCTTCTTCGCCGGCCACGGCGTGAATTTCCTGTCGTGGAACTGGCTGCCGCTGCTGCCGGCGTTCGTCGTCTACTTCATCTCGGGCATCGCCGAAACGAACCGTCACCCGTTCGACGTGGTGGAAGGGGAGTCGGAGATCGTCGCGGGTCACATGATCGATTACTCGGGCATGGCGTTCGCGCTGTTCTTCCTCGCCGAGTACATCAACATGATCGTGATCTCGGCACTGGCCGCGACGCTGTTCCTCGGCGGCTGGGACGCACCGTTCGAATTCCTGTCGTTCATCCCGGGCATCTTCTGGCTGGTGCTGAAGGTCTTCGCGCTGCTGTCGGTGTTCATCTGGGTGCGCGCGACGTTCCCGCGCTACCGTTACGACCAGATCATGCGTCTGGGCTGGAAGGTGTTCCTGCCCGTCACGGTGGTCTGGGTGATCGTGGTTGGCTTCTGGATGATGTCGCCGCTGAACATCTGGGTGAAGTAAGGACGAAATCATGACGGCTATCCAACACTTCTTTAAGACTTTCTTCCTGACCGAGCTGCTGAAGGGGCTCGCGCTGACCGGTCGCTACACGTTCAAGCGCAAGTTCACCGTGCAGTTCCCGGAAGAGAAGACCCCGATTTCGCCGCGTTTCCGCGGGCTGCACGCGCTGCGCCGCTACGAAAACGGCGAAGAGCGCTGCATCGCGTGCAAGCTGTGCGAGGCCGTGTGCCCCGCGCTGGCGATCACGATCGAATCGGAAACGCGCGCGGACAACACGCGCCGCACGACGCGCTACGACATCGACCTGACGAAGTGCATCTTCTGCGGTTTCTGCGAAGAGAGCTGCCCGGTCGATTCGATCGTCGAGACGCAGATTCTCGAGTACCACGGCGAAAAGCGCGGCGACCTGTATTTCACGAAGGAAATGCTGCTCGCGGTGGGCGATCGCTACGAGAAGGACATCGCCGCGGCGAAGGCTGCCGACGCGCCGTATCGTTGATTGTGTTTGCAGTGCCGGCCCGGCATGAACGATGCACGGGCCGAGCCGCCGCGACGGGTGCGGGCGTTCCGCAAGCCGCGCCTGACTATGGCCTAACGATGAACCGGTAATCATGGAATTCACGACCGTACTGTTCTACATCTTCGCGCTGCTCCTGGTGGTATCAGGGCTGAAGGTGATCACTTCGCGCAACCCGGTGGCGTCTGCGCTTTTCCTTGTGCTGGCGTTCTTCAACGCCGCCGCGATCTGGATGCTGCTGGAAGCGGAGTTCCTCGCGATCCTGCTGGTTCTGGTCTACGTGGGCGCGGTGATGGTGCTGTTCCTGTTCGTCGTGATGATGCTGGACATCAACATCGACTACCTGCGCCGCGACTTCAAGCGCTTCGTGCCGATGGCGACCGTGGTCGGCGCGATCATCGTGATCGAAACCGCGCTGATCCTGTGGCGCGGTTACGGCGACACGCACACCGTGCATGCGATGGCGACGGGCGAGATGGCCAACTGGTCGAATACGCGCCTGATCGGCAAGGTGATCTACACCGACTACATCTTCGCGTTCGAAATCGCCGGCCTCGTGCTGCTGGTCGCGATCATTGCCGCGATCGGGCTGACCGAACGCAAGGGCAAGGACAGCAAGCGCCAGCGCGTGTCGGATCAGGTCAAGGTGCGCCGCAACGACCGCGTGCGCCTCGTGAAGATGGAAGCGGACAAGCCGCAGCCGGAAACGGCGCAGAGCGAAGCCGGTTCGGGCACCAACGGCTAAGCGGAGGAAAAGAAAACCATGCTGACTCTTGCTCACTACCTTGTGCTCGGCGCGATCCTGTTCGCGATCGCGATCGTCGGGATTTTCCTGAACCGCCGCAACGTCATCATCATCCTGATGTCGATCGAACTGATGCTGCTGGCGGTGAACACCAACTTCGTCGCGTTCTCGCATTACCTCGGCGACGTGCACGGCCAGATCTTCGTGTTCTTCGTGCTGACCGTCGCCGCCGCGGAAGCCGCGATCGGCCTCGCGATTCTGGTGACCCTGTTCCGTAAGCTCGACACGATCAATGTCGAGGATCTCGATCAGCTCAAAGGTTAATTTCAGGCTACGCTGTTATGTCAACGACACTCAATGAAAACCTGCTGCTGGCGATTCCGCTCGCTCCGCTGGCCGGCTCGCTGATTGCGGGGCTGTTCGGGAACGCAGTCGGGCGCAAGGGCGCACACCGGATCACGATCCTCGGCGTATTGATCGCGTTCCTCCTGTCGGCGAAAGTCTTCTTCGACGTGATGGGCGGCGCGAGCTTCAACGCGACCGTCTACGAATGGATGAACGTCGGCTCGCTGAAGCTCGAAGTCGGCTTCCTCGTCGATTCGCTGACCGCGATGATGATGGTCGTCGTGACCTTCGTCTCGCTGATGGTGCACGTGTACACGATCGGCTACATGGCGGAGGAAGACGGCTACCAGCGCTTCTTCTCGTACATCTCGCTGTTCACGTTCTCGATGCTGATGCTCGTGATGAGCAACAACTTCCTGCAGCTGTTCTTCGGCTGGGAAGCGGTGGGTCTGGTGTCGTACCTGCTGATCGGCTTCTACTTCACGCGTGAGAGCGCGATCTACGCGAACATGAAGGCGTTCCTCGTGAACCGCGTGGGCGACTTCGGCTTCCTGCTCGGCATCGGCCTGCTGCTCGCGTTCGCCGGCTCGATGAACTACGGCGAAGTGTTCGCGAAGCGCGCCGAACTGGCGAGCCTGCACTTCCCGGGCACCGACTGGGGCCTGCTGACCGTTGCCTGTATCTGCCTGTTCATCGGCGCGATGGGTAAGTCGGCCCAGTTCCCGCTGCACGTGTGGCTGCCGGACTCGATGGAAGGCCCGACCCCGATCTCGGCGCTGATTCACGCGGCGACGATGGTGACGGCCGGCATCTTCATGGTGTCGCGCATGTCGCCGCTGTTCGAACTGTCGGATACCGCGCTGTCGTTCATCACGGTGATCGGCGCGATCACGGCGCTCTTCATGGGCTTCCTCGGCATCGTCCAGAACGACATCAAGCGCGTGGTCGCGTACTCGACGCTGTCGCAGCTCGGCTACATGACCGTCGCGCTCGGCGTGTCCGCTTACCCGGTCGCCGTGTTCCACCTGATGACGCACGCGTTCTTCAAGGCGCTGCTGTTCCTCGGCGCCGGCTCGGTCATCATGGGCATGCACCACGACCAGGACATGCGCAACATGGGCGGCCTGCGCAAGTACATGCCGATCACGTGGATCACGTCGCTCGTCGGTTCGCTCGCGCTGATTGGCACGCCGTTCTTCTCGGGCTTCTACTCGAAGGACTCGATCATCGACGCGGTGAAGCTGTCGCACCTGCCGGGTTCGGGCTTCGCGTACTTCGCGGTCGTCGCGAGCGTGTTCGTCACGGCGCTGTACTCGTTCCGCATGTACTTCCTGGTGTTCCACGGCGAGGAGCGCTTCCGCAAGCCGAAGCATCCGGAATCGCCGATGGGCATGGCGGCCGCGCACGGTCACGACGATCACGGCCACGGTCATGACGACCACGCGCACGAGCCGCACGAGACCCCGTGGGTCGTGTGGGTGCCGCTGGTCCTGCTGGCGATCCCGTCGGTGATCATCGGCGCGATCGCGATCAGCCCGATGCTGTTCGGCGATTTCTTCCAGCACGGCGTCGCATTCGACAAGGTGATCTTCATCGGCGAAAACCATCCGGCACTCGCCGAGATGGCCGAAGAGTTCCACGGCTGGGTGGGCATGGGCCTGCACTCGGTGTCGGGCCTGCCGGTGTGGCTGGCGCTCGCCGGTGTGGTCGTCGCGTGGTTCCTGTACCTGAAGCGTCCGGAGCTGCCGGCGTCGATCCGCCGCGCGTTCGGCCCGATCTACACGCTGCTGGACAACAAGTACTACATGGACAAGATCAACGAAGTGGTGTTCGCCCGCGGTTCGGTGGCGATCGGCCGCGGCCTGTGGAAGGAGGGTGACGTCGTGGTGATCGATGGCCTCGTCAACGGCAGCGCCCGGTTCATCGGCTGGTTCGCCGGCGTGATCCGCTTCCTCCAATCCGGTTACATCTATCACTACGCGTTCGCCATGATCATCGGCATGCTGGGGCTCCTGACCCTGTTTGTAACGCTCGGCGGCAAATAAGGCGGGGAGACAACACTAATGCACGCTTTTCCGATTCTCAGTACCGCGATCTGGCTGCCGATCGTTTTCGGCCTCCTCGTGTTGGCGGTAGGTAACGACAAAAATCCGGGGACGGCCCGCTGGGTTGCGCTGATCGGCGCGCTGCTCGGCCTCGCGGTCACGATCCCGTTGATCACGGGCTTCGACTCGAGCACGGCCGCGCTGCAGTTCGTCGAGAAGTCGACCTGGATCGAACGCTTCGACATTGCGTATCACCTCGGCGTCGACGGCATCTCGATGTGGTTCGTCGTGCTGACCGCGCTGATCACGGTGATCGTCGTGATCGCCGCATGGGAAGTGATCACCGAGAACGTCGCGCAGTACCTCGCGGCATTCCTGATCCTGTCCGGGATCATGATCGGCGTGTTCTCGGCGGCCGACGGCCTGCTGTTCTACGTGTTCTTCGAGGCGACCCTGATCCCGATGTACATCATCATCGGCGTGTGGGGCGGCCCGAACCGCGTGTATGCGGCATTCAAGTTCTTCCTGTACACGCTGGCCGGCTCGCTGCTGATGCTGGTCGCGCTGATCTACCTGTACACGGAAACGCATTCGTTCGACCTCGCGACGTGGCAGAACGCGAAGATCGCGATGACGCCACAGATCTTGCTGTTCATTGCCTTCTTCCTCGCGTTCGCGGTGAAGGTGCCGATGTGGCCGGTGCACACGTGGCTGCCGGACGCGCACGTGGAAGCGCCGACAGGCGGCTCGGTCGTGCTGGCTGCGATTATGCTGAAGCTCGGCGCATACGGTTTCCTGCGCTTCTCGCTGCCGATCACGCCTGACGCGAGCCACTTCCTGGCACCCGTCGTGATCACGCTGTCGCTGATCGCGGTGATCTACATCGGCCTCGTCGCGATGGTGCAGGCCGACATGAAGAAGCTGGTCGCGTATTCGTCGATCGCGCACATGGGCTTCGTCACGCTCGGCTTCTTCATCTTCAACCAGCTCGGCGTCGAAGGCGCGATCATCCAGATGATCTCGCACGGCTTCGTGTCGGGCGCGATGTTCCTCTGCATCGGCGTGTTGTACGACCGCGTGCACTCGCGCCAGATCGCCGACTACGGCGGCGTCGTGAACGTGATGCCGAAGTTCGCGGCATTCGCGATGCTGTTCTCGATGGCCAACTGCGGCCTGCCGGGTACGTCGGGTTTCGTCGGCGAGTTCATGGTGATTCTCGCGGCCGTCCAGTACAACTTCTGGATCGCATTCGGCGCGGCATTCACGCTGATCCTCGGCGCGGCCTACACGCTGTGGATGTACAAGCGCGTGTATTTCGGCGCGGTGGCGAACGATCACGTCGCCAAGCTGAAGGACATCGGCCGTCGCGAATTCCTGATGCTGGCCGTGCTCGCCGCGTTCACGCTGCTGATGGGCCTGTATCCGAAGCCTTTCACCGACGTGATGCACGTTTCCGTCGAAAACCTCCTCTCCCACGTCGCGCAGTCGAAGCTGCCGCTGGCCCAGTAATCGCGAGCGGAGGAACTCAAGATCATGAACGCTCCTATGAATGTCCTGTTGCCCGACGCGCTGGTGATGGCCGCCATCGTCGTCGCATGGCTGAACGACACCTTTGCCGGTGCTTCCGGTCGCCGCCTGACCTATCTGATCGCAGTCGTCTCGTCGGTGGTCGCCGGCGTGTGGTTCGCGGTCCAGGCGCTCGACCCGCAGCCGTACTACTTCTTCTCGAAGATGATCGTCGTCGACTCGTTCGCGAGCATGATGAAGGCGGTCGTGTCGTTCGGTTTCGCGGTCTCGCTCGTCTATTCGCGCAAGTACCTCGAAGACCGCGACATGTTCCGCGGCGACGTGTTCCTGCTCGGCATGTTCTCGCTGCTCGGTCAGCTGGTCATGGTGTCGGGCAACAACTTCCTGACGCTGTACCTCGGCCTCGAACTGATGTCGCTGTCGCTGTACGCGGTCATCGCGCTGCGCCGCGACGCCGCACAGTCGAGCGAAGCCGCGATGAAGTACTACGTGCTGGGCGCGCTCGCGTCGGGCTTCGTGCTGTACGGCATCTCGATGCTCTACGGCGCGACCGGCTCGCTCGAACTGGGTGAGGTGTACAAGGCGGTCGGCGGCAACACCGACGCGGCCGTGCTGATGTTCGGCGTGATCTTCATCGTCGCCGGTATCGCGTTCAAGCTCGGCGCCGTGCCGTTCCACATGTGGGTGCCGGACGTCTACCAGGGCGCACCGACCGCGATGACGCTGTTCGTCGGCGGCGGCCCGAAGGTTGCCGCGTTCGCATGGGGCCTGCGCTTCCTGGTGATGGGCCTGCTGCCGCTCGCCCAGAACTGGCAGACCGCGCTCGTGATCCTCGCCGCGCTGTCGCTGATCGTCGGTAACATCACCGGTATCGTCCAGCGCAACATCAAGCGGATGCTCGCGTACTCGGCGATCTCGAACATGGGCTTCGTGCTGCTCGGCCTGCTCGCGGGCATCGTGAAGGGCGACGCGGCGGCACCGGCGAACGCGTACAGCTCGGCGATGTTCTACGCGATCGTCTACCTGATCACGACGCTCGGCTCGTTCGGCGTGGTGATGCTGCTCGCGCGCCGCGATTTCGAAGCGGAAACGATCGACGACTTCAAGGGCCTCAACAAGCGCAGCCCGGTGTTCGCGTTCGTGATGATGGTCATGATGTTCTCGCTGGCCGGCATCCCGCCGACCGTCGGCTTCTACGCGAAGCTGGCCGTGCTCGAGGCGACCGTCAACGCGGGCCTCACGTGGCTGGCCGTGCTGGCCGTGATCACGTCGCTGTTCGGTGCGTTCTACTACCTGCGCATCGTGAAGCTGATGTACTTCGATGCCCCGCAGGATTCGACGCCGATCTCGGGCGATTTCTGCAAGCGCACGATCCTCGTGCTGAACGGCCTGGCGGTCGTCGTGCTCGGCCTGATCCCGAGCCCGCTGCTGACTGCCTGCCTGCAGGCAATCCGTCACACGCTGCCGCTGTAATGTCGGCAGCCGGCTGGTTCATCGTGCTGTTGGCGCTCGTCTGCGCCAACCTGCCGTTCCTGAACCAACGCCTCTTCGCCGTCGTGCCGTTCGGCGCGACCAAGAAGAACGCGTGGGTGCGGATCGGCGAGCTGATCGTGCTGTACTTCGTCGTCGGCGCGCTCGGCTTCTGGCTCGAGTCGCGCGCCGGCAACCGCTTCGAACAGGGCTGGCAGTTTTACGCGATCACGTTCAGTCTCTTCGTCGTGTTCGCGTTTCCCGGCTTCACGTTCCAGTATCTCGTCAAACGACGCTGACGGCTTCGGCCGTCCGTCGTGCTCATTCAGGAGCCGCCGATGGCCGAACTACCCAATCACGACGCCGCACTGACCGAAACCTGCCTCGAGAGCGAGGCGATCTTCGAAGGCGCGTTCCTCAAGCTCAAGCGCGACACCGTCCGTCTGCCGGACGGCAAGAAGGCCACGCGCGAATACGTCCAGCACCCGGGTGCGGTGATGGTGATCCCGCTGTTCGACGACGGCCGCGTGCTGATGGAAAGCCAGTTCCGCTATCCGATCGGCAAGGTGATGGCCGAATTCCCGGCCGGCAAGCTCGACCCGAACGAAGGCGCGCTCGCGTGCGCGGTGCGCGAACTGCGCGAGGAAACCGGCTACACGGCGCGCGAGTACGTGTTCCTGGCCCGCATCCACCCGATCATTTCCTATTCGACCGAATTCATCGACCTGTACCTCGCGCGCGGGCTCACGGCCGGCGAGCGCAAGCTCGACGAAGGCGAATTCCTCGAAACCTTCACCGCGACGCTGGCAGATCTGCAGGAATGGGTGCGCACGGGCCAGATCTCCGACGTGAAGACGATCATTGGCACGATGTGGCTCGACAAGGTGCTGTCCGGCACGTGGCCGCTCGGGCCGGTCGTCACGCCCTGAGCACGGCGTCAGCGGCGGCCGGGGCACCGCGTTACAATCCCGTGATGTGGCGCATTCGCGCCGCGTGATCGCGATTTAGCACGATCGTTCACAAAACCGCTTTTTGCGCTACACTCGTCACACGCCCTGATTCAGCATGAAGGTCCTCGATTTACAGTGCCCGCACGGTCATCGGTTCGAAGGCTGGTTCGCTTCCGCCGATGAATTCGAAGCGCAGTTGTCCCGCAAGCTGGTCGAATGTCCGGTGTGCGGGACCACCGAGGTCAACCGTCTGCCGTCGGCGCCGCGCCTGAACCTGTCGGGCGCGACGCAGGCGCAGCCGGCCGATCCGCGTGCGCTGCAGGCGCAGGTGATGCGCGCGCTGCGCGAGGTGCTGGAGAAGACCGAGAACGTGGGCGAGCGCTTCGCCGAGGAAGCGCGGCGCATCCATTACAACGAGGCGCCCGCACGCAGCATTCGCGGCGTCACGACGCCAGAGGATGCGCAGTCCTTGGTCGAAGAAGGCATCGACGTGATGCCGCTGCCGATTCCAGCCGCGCTGAAAGAACCGCTGCAATGACGTACGCAGTGTGTCCTGGCCGGCCCGGACGGTCGCGGACAGGAGACACTGCGCATGGATCTGGATTATTCCCCCGCCGACGACGCGTTCCGCGTTGACGTCCGCGCCTGGCTCGAGGCCAACCTGCCTCACGCACTGCGCGCCAAGGTACTCGATCACAAGCGACTCGACCGCGAGGATTTCGCGAGCTGGCACCGGATTCTGGGCCAGCGCGGCTGGTCCGCACCCGCGTGGCCGGTCGAATATGGCGGCCCGGGCTGGAACGCGACGCAGCGGCACATCTGGGACGAGGAGTGCGCGCGGATCGGTGCGCCGACCGTGCTGCCGTTCGGGGTGTCGATGGTCGCGCCGGTCCTGATGAAATACGGCAGCGATGCGCAGAAGCGCCACTATCTGCCGCGTATTCTCGACGGCTCGGACTGGTGGTGCCAGGGTTATTCGGAGCCGGGTTCCGGGTCCGACCTCGCGTCGCTGCGCACGCGCGCCGAGCGCCACGGCGATCACTACGTCGTCAACGGCCAGAAGACCTGGACCACGCTCGGCCAGTACGCCGACATGATGTTCTGCCTCGTGCGCACCGATCCGGCCGCGAAGAAGCAGGAGGGCATCTCGTTCCTGCTGATCGACATGAAGACGCCCGGCATCACGGTGCGCCCGATCGTGATGCTCGACGAGGACCACGAGGTCAACGAGGTGTTCTTCGAGGACGTGAAGGTGCCGGTCGAGAATCTCGTCGGCGACGAGAACCGCGGCTGGACCTACGCGAAATACCTGCTTGGCCACGAGCGCACCGGCATCGCGCGCGTCGGCGCGTCGAAGCGGGAGCTTGCGTTCCTGAAGCGCGTCGCATCGAATCAGCGCAAGAACGGCAAGCCGTTGCTCGCCGATCCCGTGTTCGCCGCGAAGGTCGCAGCACTCGAAGTCGAGTTGATGGCGCTGGAAGTGACGGTGCTGCGCGTCGTCAGCCGCGAGACGAGCGGCAAGGGGCCCGGCCCCGAGGCGTCGATGCTGAAGATCAAGGGCACCGAGGTGCAGCAGGCGCTTACCGAGCTGATGGTCGAAGCGATCGGCCCGCTGGCCGCCCCATTCGACGTGCCGTTCCTCGACGGCGAGCGCGAGCACAGCATCGCGGGCGACGACGATGCGGCGCCGCTCGCCGCGTACTACTTCAATTACCGGAAGACGTCGATCTACGGCGGTTCGAACGAGATCCAGAAGAACATCATCGCGCAGATGATTCTGGGGCTGTGATCAGGGAACGGAGACAACCATGGATTTCAGCTTTACCGATGAGCAGCAGCAGTTCGCCGACGCGCTGCGCCGGTATCTCGGCGAGCAATATGGCTTCGAAGCGCGCCAGGCGATCGTGCGTAGCGATGCCGGTGTGTCGGACGCGCAGTGGCGCGCATTCACCGAACTCGGCTTGACCGCGTTGCCCGTGCCGGACGCACAGGGCGGCTTCGGCGGCGGCCCGGTCGACATGCTGGTCGTGATGCAGGAGCTGGGCCGCGCGCTCGTGATCGAGCCGTACTGGGCCACGGCGGTCGGCGTCGAGGCGTTGCGGATCGCCGGCTCCGGCGCAGGCGACGATGCCGCGCTGCTGGAGGCGGTCGCGCAAGGGCAAAAGCGCGTGGCGGTCGCATTCCACGAACCGCGGGCGCGCTACGATCTATACGAACTCGACACGCACGCACGCGAGCAGGGCGGCACGTACCGGCTGACCGGCGCCAAGTCGGTGGTTCAGCACGGCGCGCAGGCGCACGTGTGGATCGTGCCTGCGCGAATCGACGGTGGCGGCATCGGCCTCTTCGTCGTCGAACGCGATGCAGCGAACACGAAGGTGGTCGACTACCGGACCATCGACGGCCAGCGTGCCGCGACGATCACGTTCGACGACACGCCGGCCCGACTGCTGACGGGCGGTGCGCGCGACGCGGTGGCCCTCGAGCAGATCGCCGATTACGCGACCTTCCTGCTGTGCGCGGAAGCGGTTGGCGCGCTCGACGAGCTGAATCGCGCGACGGTCGAATATACGAAGACGCGCGAGCAGTTCGGCGTGCCGATCGCGCGTTTTCAGGCGCTGCAGCACCGGATGGTCGACATGCTGATCCATGCCGAGCAGGCGCGTTCACTGACCTATCTCGCGGCAGTGCGCTACGCGAACGGCGATGCCGATGCACGGCGCAAGGCCGTGTCGGCCGCGAAGGCCCGGGTCGGGGCGGCCGCGCGCTTCGTCGGCCAGCAGGCGGTCCAATTGCACGGCGGCATGGGCGTGACCAACGAGGTGGCCGCCGCGCACCTGTTCAAACGGCTGTCGATCATCGAGACGACGCTTGGCGATACCGATCATCACCTCGCCCGCATCACGGCGCTGCCCGATTTCGCGCAGACCGACGTAGCATGACGGTGACGCGCGAGCGCGTCAGACAAGGAGACTTATCAGTGGGCATCAGTTACGAAGATCTGGTGGTCGGCAGTACCACCGAAGTGGGCCGCTACACGTTCGAGCCGGACGACATCAAGACGTTCGCGAAGCGCTACGATCCGCAGCCGTTCCATGTCGACGAGGCAGCGGGGAAGGCCTCGCATTTCGGCGGGCTCGTCGCGAGCGGCTGGCATACGTGCTCGGTGTTCATGAGCCTGCTGGTTCAGAAGCTCGGGCCGGATTCGACCAGCATGGGCTCGCCGGGCATCGATTCGATCCGCTGGCTGAAGCCGGTGCGCGCCGGCGACACGATCACGATGTACCAGAAGGTGCACGACAAGCGCGTGTCGGAGAGCAAGCCCGATCGCGGCATCGTGTCGACCGAATGGGTCGGCGTGAACGAAGCCGGCGAGACGGTGATCAGCGTGCACACCAAGGTGATTTTCGGGCTGCGCCATCCGGGAGGCGCGAACCCATGACCGACGTGACCTTGCCGCTGATCGCCTCGGCCCAGGCGCTGCAGGCGCGGGTCGGCGCGGAGCCGCTCGCGAGCGGCTGGATCGAGATCGACCAGCCGCGCGTCGACGGTTTCGCCGACGCGACCGGCGATCATCAATGGATTCACGTCGACCCCGAACGCGCGCGGCGCGAGTCGCCGTTCGGCGGCCCGATCGCGCACGGATTCCTGACGCTGTCGCTGATTCCTGCGTTGATGACCGACGCAATGCGCTTCGAGCAGAAGATGGGCGTGAACTACGGCTTGAACCGCGTGCGGTTTTTGAAGCCGGTGCCGGTGGGGGCACGCGTGCGTGCATTGTTCGCGGTGAAGGAAACCGCCGACGCCGCGCGCGGCGGCATTCAGGTGACGTGGTCGGTATCGGTGCAGGTCGAGCGCCCCGACGCGCCGTTGCCGGTGTGCGCGGCGGAGTTCATCACGCTGCATTATTTCTGACGCACGGAGCGGCATGCACGGATGCCGCTCCGACCGCCACGTGCGTGTCAGCGCTTCGCGTATTGCGTTGCGCCGAACAGCACCTCGCGTGCCTTGTCGTCCTGCAGCGCCTTGCGCATCGACGCAAGCACTTCGACGCCGCGCTGCACGGCCGGTCGCGCGGCGATCGTCTCGTGCCAGCGCTTCACGTTCGGCAACGCGTCGAGCACGATGCCCTGGTTCTGCCATGAGCGTGTCCACGGGAACGTCGCAATGTCCGCGATCGTGTACGTGTCGCCCGCCAGATACTCGGATTCGCCGAGGCGCTTTTCCATCACGTTGTACAGGCGCTTCGCTTCGTTCGTATAGCGGTTGACCGCATACTCGATCTTCTCCGGCGCATAGAGGCGGAAGTGATGCGCCTGCCCGAGCATCGGGCCGACACCGCCCATCTGGAACATCAGCCACTCGAGCGTCGCATAGCGCGCGGCCGGATCGGTCGGCAGGAACTTGCCGGTCTTCTCCGCGAGGTAAATCAGGATCGCGCCCGATTCGAACAGCGAGATCGATTGGCCGCCGGGGCCCTCCGGATCCACGATTGCCGGGATCTTGTTGTTCGGGCTGATCTTCAGGAACTCGGGCTCGAACTGGTCGCCCGCACCGATATCGACCGGATGCGCACGATACGCGAGGCCGGTTTCCTCGAGCATGATGTGTACCTTGTGGCCGTTCGGGGTCGCCCAGCTATAGACGTCGATCATCGTCAACTCCTGTGTGGCATGCGCGAAAACGGCGCCGGCGGCGCCGCGACAGGCGGTCATTAGAGCATGGATCGACACGGGCTGCTGACGACGCAGACGCGCGTGCCGACGGGCAGGCCCGGCGGGGCCGGAGAGCATCGCCGACATGGCGTACGCGTCGGCGGGCCGCATCGGATGGACCCGGCGGCGTGGCGTCGGTTCGAAGTCCGACGCGGTGGATCAGCGCTTGTAGCGCGGCTGACGCTTCTCGAGAAAAGCGGTGATGCCTTCGAGCCCGTCCGCATGATGCAGCGACGCGACGAAATGATCGCGCTCGGTGCCGAGGTGCGCGTCCAGCGGTTGCGCGGTCGCGTCGTCGAGCAGCGACTTGATGCGCGTGAGCGCATTCGGCGAGATGCCGGCGAGTGCGTCGGCCCAGGCCAGTGCGTCGCTCAATGCGGTGCCTGGCGCGGCGAGCCGGTTGACGACGCCGAGCGCATGCAGGCGTTCGGCGGCGACCGGTTTGCCTTCGAACAGGATTTCGGCCGCGATCGCACGCGGCAGCGCGCGGGCGAGAAACCACGAGCCGCCGCCGTCGGGCGTCAGGCCGACGCGCGCATACGACATCACGAATTTCGCATCGTGTGCGGCGACGATCAGGTCGCACGCGAGCGCGAGCGAGAAGCCCGCGCCGGCCGCGGCGCCTTCGACGGCCGCGATCACCGGTTTCGTCGATGCGCGGATCGCCGTGACCCATGCCGCGAGCTGATCGATGCTGTCGGCCTGGAAGGACGGATCCTTCGAGCGATTCTCGAGCAGCCGGTTCAGGTTGCCGCCGGCGCAGAAGAAGCGATCGGCGCCCGTCAGCACGACGGCGCGAATCGCCGGATCGCGCTCGGCGGTGGCGAGCGCTTCGATGCCCGCCGCGTACATGTCGGGATGCAGCGCGTTGCGCGCGCCAGGATTGGACAGCGTGAGGACGAGCGTCGATTCGCTCTCGGGCGGACGCGAGGCCAGCAGTTCAGCACTCATGCGAGCGTGTCTCCATCGGGTGGCGCGGCGACGACGCCGCGTGTGTCGTGCGGACGGCCAGAGCCGACGCCGCAGTGGATGTAATGTTGTCGTGACGAACGCAAAACTTGCTTTAGACTAGCACGAACGTGCTTTTCGGCGTGATGAATCCCGATGCGGCTGGCGTCGATGCGGCCGCCCCTGAGCAAGGAAGGAGACTTCGATGTTACAGCTGTGCGGTATTCCGTTGTCCAACTACTACAACAAGGTGAAGTTCGTCCTGCTCGAGCACGACATTCCGTTCGAGGAAGCGGTGTGCGGTTTGCCGATCAGCGATCCGGCGCAGCTTGCCGATTCGCCGCTCGGCAAGATTCCGTTCCTGAAGACCGAAGAGGGGGCGCTGTTCGAGTCGCAGGCGATCATCGAATACCTGGCGGCGCGCTATCCCGAGAAAGGCATTTTCCCCACGAGCCCGTTCGCGGCGGCGAAGGTGCGCGAACTGGTCGAGACGCTCGAGCTGTATCTCGAATGGATGGCGCGCGAGGTGTACACGGAAGCGTTTTTCGGCGGCAAGGTGAGCGACGGGATGAAGGCGCACGTCGAGAAGCGCCTGCCCCGCGCGATCGATGCATTCAAGCAGATGACACGGTTTTCGCCGTATGTGCTCGGCGACTCGTTCGGCCTCGCCGACATCGCCGCGTGGGTCCATCTGCCGGTCATCGGCATGGCGACGAAGGCCATATACGGGCGCGATTTCCTGCTCGATGCAGGCATCGACTGGAAGGGGCACGCCAAGATGGTGAGTGAACGCCCTGCCGCGCAGCGCGTGGCCGCCGAGCGCAAGGCGTATGTCGAAGCGGCGAACGTCGCGCGTTCGTAACCGCGGTTCTCGAAGGGCGGCGTGCGGCCGCCCGTGCGGGGCTTACAGGCGGGCCAGCCGTTCGAGCGCGGACGCGAGCGTGCTTTCCTGCTTCGCGAAGCAGAAGCGCATGACGCCCGATTCGTGCGGCTCGTGATAGAACGCCGACACCGGAATGGCGGCCACGCCGATCTCCGACGTGAGCCACTTCGAGAATTCCGCTTCGGGCAGGTCGCTGATCGCCGAGTAATCGACGCACTGGAAGTACGTGCCCGTGCACGGCAGCAGCTTGAAGCGCGTGCGCTCGAGGCCGGCCCGGAAGAAGTCGCGCTTGCGCTGATAGAAGCCCGCGAGCGACAGGTACGGCGCCGGGTCCCGCAGGTAGTCGGCGAGCCCGATCTGCATCGGCGTGTTCACCGTGAACACGTTGAACTGGTGGACCTTGCGGAATTCCGCGGTCAGCGCGGCAGGCGCCGCGACGTAACCGACCTTCCAGCCCGTCACGTGATAGGTCTTGCCGAAGCTCGACACGATGAAGCTGCGCGCGGCGAGTTCCGGATAGCGCGCGACGCTCTCGTGGCGCGCGCCGTCGTAGACCATGTGCTCGTAGACCTCGTCGGACAGGATCAGCACGTTGGTGCCGCGCACGATGTCCTCGAGCTTGCGCATGTCCGCCTCGCGCCACACGGTGCCCGTCGGGTTGTGCGGCGTGTTGATCAGGATCATCCGCGTTTTCGGCGTGATCGCGGCCGCGAGACGGTCGAACGGGATCGCGTAGTCGGGCGCCTCCAGCGTGACGAACACGGGCTTGCCGCCGGCGAGTTCGATCGACGGCAGATAGCTGTCGTAGGTTGGCTCGACCACGATCACTTCGTCGCCCGGATGCACCGCGCACAGGATCGCCGTCAGCAGCGCCTGGGTCGCGCCGGCCGTCACGGTGATTTCGGTGGCCGGATCGTAGCGCCGGCCGTACACCTGCGCGATCTTGTCGGCGATCGCGTCGCGCAGCGGCGCGACGCCGGCCATCGGCGGGTACTGGTTGTGCCCGTTGCGCATCGCGGCGGCGACTGCATCGACGATGCGCGGATCGCAATCGAAATCCGGAAAGCCCTGGCCGAGGTTCACCGCACCTTTTTCGGCGGCAAGCGCGCTCATGATCGTGAAGATCGTCGTGCCGACGTTCGGCAGGCGCGAGGGGAAAACGGGAGTCGTTGGCATATCTGAAGGAGCGTTCATCGATACGGTCGAATTCGGATTGGGGCGTCAGGCCGGCGTCGCCGTGGCGGGCGGCGCGGCATCGAGTGCGCAGGCTTCGGCAAACGGCGCGGGTTGCGCGATTCGGAAACCGAAGTCGCGTGCGGTGCGTTTCGCGAGCTTCAGCAGCGCGCGGTCTTTCGACACGAGCCAATCGGCCTGCGCGGCGCGGGCGAGTTCGAGAAATTTCTGATCGTCGCGGTCCTTGCACTTCGGCAGCGGCGGCGCGTCGGCGTCGATGGGCGGCGGTTCGACGAGGCTCGCGAGCCGGGCGACCGTTGCGAGCGCGGCCGCCTTGTCGATCGCGCGCGACTGGAACTGCGGATAGTCGAGCACGTATTCGAGTTCGGTCAGGCAGCGGCCGTCGATCACGGCGGCCAGCGTGCCGTGCTCCAGCGCGGCACGGATCGGGCGCGTGGCGGGGTCGTCGAATACGAGAATGTCGATCCAGACGTTCGAGTCGAGCACGACGCGGTGTGCGGCATGCGGGGCGAGAGAGCGGGTCATTCGTTACAATCGGTGGTTTTCGTCTGACCGCAAGGCACGGCGTGCCAGCGAGCCTCTATGATAATCGTTCTCTCTCCCGCCAAATCCCTCGACTACGAGACGCCCGCGCATGTCGAGTCTTACACGAAGCCTGCATTCGTCGACGACGCGTCGGAGCTGATCGACGGCCTGCGCAAGCTGTCGCCGCAGGACATCGCCACGCTGATGGATATCTCCGATCCGCTCGCGCGCCTGAACTTCCAGCGCTACGCCGACTGGTCGCCGACCTTCACGCCGGCCAACGCGAAGCAGGCCGTGCTGGCGTTCAACGGCGACGTCTACGAGGGGTTCGACGCGAAATCGCTGTCGTCCACCGATCTCGACTATGCGCAGCAGCACGTGCGCGTGCTGTCGGGCCTGTACGGGCTGCTGCGCCCGCTCGATCTGCTGCAGCCGTATCGGCTCGAGATGGGCACGCGGTTCGCGAACGCGCGCGGCAAGGATCTGTATGCGTTCTGGGGCGACCGCATCACGCGGGCACTGAACGAGCAGCTCGAGACGCGCAGCGGTGCGGCGCGCGTGCTCGTCAACTGCGCGTCGACCGAATACTTCAAGTCGGTCAAGCCGAAGCTGCTGGCCGCACCGGTCATCACGCCGGTATTCGAGGACTGGAAGGGCGGACGCTACAAGATCATCAGCTTCCATGCGAAACGCGCGCGTGGCCTGATGGCGCGTTTCGTCGTCGAGAACCGTATTACCGACCCGAAGGCGCTGAAGGAATTCGCGACGGATGGTTATGCGTTCGATGCGGCTGCGTCGAACGATTCGACTTACGTATATCGCCGGCGCGTCGGCGAGTAACCCTGCCGGCGTTCACGAGACGGCCGGCGCTTATGAGGCCGGACAGGCGGTACACCGTCTGCTTCGGTCGCGAGCTTTGCATGGGACTGGTGTAAGCGCCAAAGCGCTAACTCCGGTCGACAAAGGAGAGATAGATGGCCCTTTCGATCACCAGTAATTTCGACGCAGGCGCAATCGACGTCGTGTCGTGCGACAGCCCCGACGCGATCCGGCTGCGCGTGCGCGGCGACAATCGTTCGGAGTTCGCGCAATGGTTTTACTACCGCTTGACGGGTGCGCGCGGCGAGCGATGCGTGATGACGTTCGAGAACGCAGCCGAATGCGCGTATCCGTCGGGCTGGCGCAACTACCACGCGGTGGCGAGCTACGACCGGGTCGACTGGTTCCGCGTGCCGACGACGTTCGACGGCAAGACGATGACCATCGACCATACGCCGGAGTTCGACAGCATCTACTACGCGTATTTCGAACCGTACTCGGAAGAGCGTCACGCGGCGTTTCTCGGTGCGGTCCAGCAGTTGCCGCAGGCGAGCGTCGTCGAGCTCGGCCGTACGGTCGAAGGCCGTCCGATGTCGCTGCTGACGCTCGGCACGCCGGAAACCGATGGTGCGCCGAAGAAGAAGGTGTGGATCATCGCGCGTCAGCATCCGGGCGAATCGATGGCCGAGTGGTTCGTCGAAGGCCTGGTCAAGCGGCTGGCCGGATGGGGCGACTGGGCTGGCGATCCGGTTGCGCGCAAGCTCTACGATCGCGCGACGTTCTACATCGTCCCGAACATGAACCCGGACGGCAGCGTGCACGGTAACCTGCGCACCAATGCGGCCGGCGCGAACCTGAACCGCGAGTGGATGGCACCCGATGCCGAGCGCAGCCCCGAAGTGCTGGCCGTGCGCGATGCGATCCACGCGATCGGTTGCGACATGTTCTTCGACATTCACGGCGACGAGGATCTGCCGTACGTGTTCGTCGCCGGCTCGGAGATGCTGCCGAGCTTTACCGAGCAGCAGGGCAAGGAGCAGGCTGCGTTCATCGACGCGTTCAAGGTCGCAAGCCCCGACTTCCAGACCGAGCATGGCTACGCGGCGAGCAAGTACAAGGAAGATGCGCTGAAGCTCGCGTCGAAGTACATCGGCCACCAGTTCGGCTGTCTGTCGTTGACGCTCGAAATGCCGTTCAAGGACAACGCGAACCTGCCCGACGAGCGCGTCGGCTGGAACGGCGAGCGCAGCGCGGCGCTCGGCGCGGCGATGCTCGCCGCGATCCTGGTGCACATCGACACGTTCGGTTAAGCACGGCCGTCGTCGCATGAAAAAAGCCGACGCATCTTGCGATGCGTCGGCTTTTTTTGCTGCTGTCGTTGCCGCTCCGTCGTATCAGGACTTCTTCGCGGTTTTTTTTCTTCACGGCTTTCTTCTGGCCACTTGATTTCTTCGTCGCGACGGCCTTCTTGCTGCCGGTGCGACCCGATGCCTTCGCCTTGGCCTTGCCGCGATGCGACTTGCCCTTGAACTTCTTCGTCGAAGACGACGAGCGCTCGACGCGTGGCTTCAGCGGCGGAACCGGGTCGTTCCAGCTGAACGCGAGCATTTGCTGGCCGACGTAGCCGCAACGGAATTTCAGCGGCGTCGGATCGCTGCCGTTGCTGTGGATGCCGAGCCCGTCGACGGTGACGATGTTGTCGACCTTCACGCGCTGCTTGCCCTGGTCGAACGAGTCGTTCCACGGCGTGATCGTCGCGTTGCCGCTGTCGAATGCGTTCGGCGCGAAGTCGACGCGGTCGAACGCCGTCGACGTGCTGGCGATGAAGCTGCCGTGCGCCGCACAATCGGCGGCGAGCGGATCGGCATGCATCTCGTTGACGAATTTGTTGATCAGTTCGGAGCGCTGGTCGAGCAGATCGGCGAATACCGGTGCGGGAAGCGCAAGCGACAGGCCCGCGATACAGGCTGCCAGCTTGCCGAGCGCCCGGAAAATCCGGAGCGAGGCAGGAGAGCTGTCCATCTGGTTATTGGTGAGGAGCGAAGGAGACATCGGGCACGTATAGATGCCCGATGAAGAACAGGAGTTCAATCTTAGCGTAAAAAAGTTGTGCAGCAGTAGGTGGCGTATTCGGCGCGCGCCGCGGAAGTACCGCCGGTACGCGTGTGCGCCGAGCCGATCAGGGGGATTTTCAGGCGCGCGGGCCGCCGAGGCGGTAGCGCCGGACGTCGAAGGTCGTGACCCACGCGGGGCGATAGACGGCGATGAGTGCCGTTGCCATGCCGGTGAACCATGCTTCGCCGAGCGCCAGCAGTGCGGTGTTCAGCAGATAGCCGGCCGGAATCACGACGGGCACGCCGTCGGCGAGTGCGAGCTGGACACCTGCCGCCGCGGCGGCGACCGCGACGATCGCGATGGCCGGCGACAGGAAGCCCTGCCCGGTGATGAACGAGGCGAGGTTATGCGGTAGCCAGGCGAGCGCGGCGCGTTGCAGCAACGCCGACACGCCGACAGGCAGCGCACCGTAGATCAGATAGGTCAGGCCGATGCCTTGCCACGGCGCGTCAAAGATGACCGCGGCAATCGCCGTGACGGCGCCCATCGCGACCAGCGCGAGTGTCCAGTCGAACAGCGTGACGAGCAGGGTGGCGCCAAGCAGATGCATGACGATGCCATCCTCGAGCCATGCGTTCGAGGCCCACAGGACCGTGATCGCGGTGACGAGCGCGAGCCACACGTGCTGAAGCGTGGCGTCTTGCAGACGTACGAACGGGCGATTCCAGATCGCGAGCGCGAGCAGGGCCACGGCGGCGATCCAGCCACCGATGCCAACCCAGAGCGGAAGCGGTGTGAAAAGAAAACCCATGCGTCCATATTACTCGTTGAGCATCAAAGGTGGGAATCTGCACATGCCCGATCGTCGCAATATCGAGACTGTTTGCCTAGCGTCCGCGCCGGAACCGTGGCCGCGGTTCGGCGGCGAGCGGCAGGTCCTGCGTGCCGGCATGGGCGGTAGGCAACGGGTACGGACGGTCATGCCGTTGTGTACGCAGCGGAACCGGGCCGTGTTCGCCGATGGCCGGTTTGCGGGTGCGGTTGCGGTTCGCCAGCAGCACCTCGAGATGGGGCGACAGCCAGCCGTTGTAGATCGCGACGGCGGCGGCGCGGTTTGCTGCGCCGAGCTGCTGGAAGATGCTCGCGAGGTGGATCTTCACGGTGCCTTCGCTGATGCCGAGCGTACGCGCGATCATCTTGTTCGTGCTGCCCATGTGGACGAACCGCATGATCTGCGCTTGCCGCGGCGACAGGAGGCCGCTCGGCGGGCGGCGGGGCAGCGAGCCGGCGAGCGTCTGGAAATGGGCATCCTGGCGTGCCGTCGTCGGGGTGGGCAGCAGGCTGAGGGCGATCGGCGGAATGTAGTGCCCGCCCAGCAGCACGATCTCGAGCGCACGTACGATCAGGTGCGGCCGCGTGGAATGCGGGATCACGCCCGCGACGCCGTAGTTGAAGAAGCGCTGGATGGCTTCGGGCGAGACTTCGTCGACCAGGACGGCGATCGGCGTCGGCGAGCACGCGTTGCCGAGTGCCTGGAGCTCGCTGAGCCGGCCCACGTCGAGCCAGTCGATCGCGACGAGGTCGAAACGCTGGGTGCGCAGTAGCCGGCGCGCCAGGAAACTGTCGGGCGCATCGTTGATGCTGGCGTGCCGGTCGATCTGCCGCAGCAGGGCCTTCAGTCCGTCACGCCGTTCGGCGTCTGAGTTAAGCACCAAGAACCGCATATTCAATCTCCGTAAGGTGAGTCATCGACTGCTATCGGGTATAAGCTGGTCCCGATAATGACAAAGACCTTACACGATGTCTGCTTGGCTGAAAGGCTTAGGAAAAGTTCGAAATTTTCGGCGACAGAGCATCGGACAAGAAAAAAAGCCGCTTCGGCAGGCACCGGAAGCGGCTTTTGGCGGGGCAGGCCGATGGGCCTGCGGGGACTGTCAGTGGAAGTGCGGCTGGGCGGGCGACGCGTCTTCCGGCATTTCCGCATGGACGATTTCGCCGAGCGGATCTGCGTAGAGCGGCACGCCGCAGTCGTCGCAGTATTCGGGTTCGAAACGGCCCGCGTGCCTGCGGACGTCGGTTACGCCGCATTCCTTCAGCAGGCTCACGATTTCTTCGAGCGGCCCTTCGATCGGCGCTTCGCCTTCGAGCGTCGCGCTGTCGGTCGATACGTCGCCGTTTTCACGGCCGTAGAGCGGCCACACGACACCGTAGATCACGTCGTTGCTGGCACGCCGCGTGAAGCCCACGCGATACTCATCGATACGACGCTCGCCGAAGCCGGCGACCACCGCCCGCAACTCTTGCGGCGCCGCACCAAGTGTGTCGAATAGATAACGAATGGCCGTTCGGACGGTGTGCGGACGCACACGTTCGTCCGCATCGCGACAGGCCGAGTAGTACGCGTCCGGAAGCAGGCATTCGAATTCGCATCCGGGCAGCGCGATCGACAGGTTCGGGCCGCCTTGTGCCGTCCACTGTTCAAGGCACTGGCCGCGCTCGATGCGGCTGCCGTTTTCTTCTTCCTGCCAGCGGAACAGCGGTGCGCCGGCCGGCGCGGCGACGACCGCCAGCAGGAAGCGCGGATCGGCCAGGATCGGCGAGGTTTCCGGCAGATCGCCGAAGCTCAGCTTCGGGGTGTGCTGACCGATTGCCGCATGGGCGAGTTGCTGCGCCAGCCGGTAGGTTTCCACGTGGTGCCGCGGCAACTGGTCGATGCTGTAGAGGAACGGGGCGAGCCCGACGAGCGTGCCGTTCGCCAGGACGTGCGCCTGCAGATGTGTTCGCAGCGCGTCGGCCACGTCGCCCTTGAGCGGACCGGACGGAATCATGTAACGCGTCCAGGCGAGAACCGGGACGGCGACCAGCAGCGCATCGTACGGTTGGCCGTCGTGCTCGATCACCATCGACTCGCTGTGCGTCTCGGCCATGTCGGCGAGCGCGCCGTAGGCGTCGGGATGATTCTGCTGGAGATGGTCGAGCGCGGCGTCGAGCGTGGTCTGATTGCCGTTGCGGACAATCTTGGCGAGCAGCGCATCGAGCTTCGCTTCCCAGAAGCGATCCTCGATGCGGCTGCCCGACGCGAAGAGCGCAAGCGACAGACCGACCAGTTTGTCGGCATCGGGGGGGAGGCGTTTGGCGATTCGCTGGCGCATATTAAAGACGTATATAGAAAGAGGCGAAGAACCTCACATTCTAGTCCGTTCTTTGCACCATAAGCGGTCTCGTGCCTCAGGCATGGCCGGACGGCCGAATTGCGGCGTTTGTGAAAAAGTTGCGTCAAACCCCTTGCGCGATTGCCGGGGGATGCGTAGAATCACGCCTCTTTCGCGCTAACGGAAACGCAGCGCGGAAGGAAGGGAAGCAGTGCTGTTGA
>NZ_BCPO01000069.1:0-11939 GCF_016586105.1 Burkholderia sp. E168m15 | reverse complement strand
CCTTGTCGATGATCGTTAGTGCTTCAGCACTTACGAGCATCCCACGCAGAGCGTCGAGCAGCGAAGCTGATCGATGCGGCGCGCCGGTTGAAGTACCGGTGACCTGCGTAGCAAGACGAGACAAGTTGGATTCTCGTGTGTGATACACACAACCTCAATTACTGCTTCTTCCAAGATTGGTTCTGTTGGCCACGCCAGCAGAACAACCCCCTTTGCCTGATGACCATAGCGAGTCGGTCCCACCCCTTCCCATCCCGAACAGGACCGTGAAACGACTCTACGCCGATGATAGTGCGGATTCCCGTGTGAAAGTAGGTAATCGTCAGGCTCCCTCAAGCCAAGAACCCCCGCCCGAAAGGCGGGGGTTTTTGCATTTCGGCGCCATAAAAGTATGTGGCGAAGCGCCCTCATAACCCGCCGTTACGCACGCCAGATCAAACCGCCTGCGCTCCTTCTGCCAAGCCTTCCCCGGAACGAAACCACGCGATTTGATACGATCGAACAGTCGTCGATGAGGGTATCGTCGACGTTCGCGTTCGAAACCAGGGCTTCATGAAGAGGGCGGGGAATGAATATCGGCGACGCGTCGCGCGAATCCGGCGTCAGTGCAAAAATGATCCGGTACTACGAACAGGTCGGTCTTCTTGCGCCCAGCAAACGGACCGATGCCGGCTACCGAATCTATGGGTCAGACGAAATCCATATCCTGCGGTTCATCCGTCAGGCGCGACGACTTGGCTTTCTCGTCGAAGACATTCGCAAGCTGCTGATGCTCTGGCAGGATCGCTCACGCGCCAGCGCTGAAGTGAAATCGATTGCTCTCGAGCACGTGGCCGAACTCGACAGACGTATCGCCGAATTGAGCGACATGCGCGACACGCTGGTCGATCTGGCCGCGCACTGTCATGGTGACGGTCGGCCCGAATGCCCGATTTTGGCGCGCTTGGCTGACCCTATCGGCGACCCAAATTAGTGCGCGCTCTCGCGCCTCAAAACAGGCTTCGACCCAACATCTATATAAATCAATGAGTTAGATGCGGTTCGCATGCCAACATTCCAAAATGGAATGGGTGCCATGCAAGGATTTCACTAGCATCTTGGTGCGGCGTCGCTATAATTCGGGATAACCCTATACGGGAAATCCCTGAATCTCGATTCACCAGGGGTCCCTCTTCCTTGGAGAACGTCATGATCGCCTACATCGTCGAAAAGCTGAGCAACTGGTTCGAATCCGCAGAACGTGAACGCCGTGAGGCTTACCTCGCCACGTCGTCGGACATCGTCCAGCTCGAGAGCCGCATCCGCTCGCTCGAAACCAACGGCTACTCGCTGTAATCGGAGTCACCGTCAGGTGCCGCGCGGCACCGAACGATAAGCAAGCCCCGTATTGACGGGGCTTTGTTTTTTTGTGCACCGGCTCTGGCGAAATCGTCGGTGCAGCGCTATGGTATGGACCTGCTTTTCATCCTGAAGGTCCCGATCATGCGTTTGTGTGTCGATGTGCGTCGCAGTGCCCGCGCGCGTCTCGTTCTGGGTGCGGTCGTGCTCGCCCATGGCCTCGCGGCCGGTGCCGCGACGTCGACCAAGCCGCTCGTTCTTGATACACAGCGCGGTATCCAGGACGGCAAGGGCGGGTTGGTATTGCAGACGGCGCCGTTGTCTTCCGAGCCGATCGTCGAGCCGGCAGGCATGCGGGCGCCAGCCGGGCAGGCGCCGAACACGTCGGTTCCGCTGTTCGTCGCGCCATATATCAATGTTCCCGCGTGGGGCGGGCAGCCGGCCAACCAGCCCAGGCTCGCGCCGAGACCGCAGCCGTAACGACCAGTCGCCCGATCAGTTGCCGCGGTGCTCGATTTGAAAGCGGGCGCCGCTATCCTGTCCCAGCTTCTCGACCAGATAGGGCAGGACCTCTTTCATGCTCTGGGCGAGCGTATACGGCGGATTCAGGATGAACATCCCGCTGCCGTAGAGACCCAGTCCGTCGGTCGGCGGATTCGACACCGTCAGCGTCAGGTGCAGCCAGTTGTTCGGCTGCAGACGCTTCAACTGCTCGGGAAAGCGCTGTGATTCCGTCCGCGTGACCTGCGGATACCAGATGGCATAGCAGCCGGTCGAGAAACGCTTCAGGCATTCCGTCACGCAGCTCGCCGTGCGCGCGTAATCCTTCTTGTCCTCGTAGGACGGATCGATCAGCACGAGTGCACGTCGCGGCGGCGGCGGCAGCAGCGCCTTGATACCTTCGAAGCCGTCGCCGGCGAAGATCATCGCGCGTCGCCCGGCATCGCGGAAATTGTGGCGCAGCACATCGATTTCCGTCGTATGCATTTCGAACAGGCGCATCCGGTCCTGCTCGCGCATCGACCGCCATGCGATGTACGGGGAGCCCGGGTAGAAATGCAGTTCGCCGTCGTCGTTCAGCGCGCGGACTTCGTCCACATAGTCGCCCAGTGCCTCCGGCAGGTTCTTTTCGTTCCACAGTCGGCCGATGCCGGTATCGAATTCCGACGTCTTCGCTGCATAACCGTCGCGCAGCGAGTACACGCCGGCGCCTGCGTGCGTATCGATGTACCAGTACGATTTGTCTTTCTTGTTCAGGTAGCGCAGCAGCTGGACGACGACGGCGTGCTTGAGCACGTCCGCGTGGTTGCCTGCGTGAAAACCGTGACGATAACTGAGCATGGCTGGCTGCCTGAAACGAAAGGTGAATCGATGAAAACGGTCGATCGTGCGCGGCCGTCAGGCCGGGCGCCGATGCGGCCGCGTATTGTACGCGAGTGGCCGTGAGTCGCCTTACTCGTATGCATCGCCGACCACCGCCTCGATGCGCTGCTTCACGTCCGGCGTCAGCTTCGCGGCAACCTCGAGCGCGCGCATGTTGTCGCCGATCTGGTCGACCCGCGATGCACCCGTGATGACCGAACTCACGCGCGGGTTCGCGAGCACCCACGCGATTGCCAACTGGCCGGTGCTGCAGCCGAATTCGGCCGCAATTTCGCCGAGCCGTTCGACGATGTCGTTGGCGGCCCGATCGGTCAGGCGTTCGCGCATCCAGTCGTAGCCTTGCAACTGCGCGCGGCTGCCGGCGGGTACGCCGTTGCGGTACTTGCCGGTGAGCAGGCCCGACGCCAACGGGCTCCAGGTCGTGAGCCCGAGACCGTAATCGTCGTAGAGCCGCGCATATTCCTGCTCGACCCGGGTGCGATGGAACAGGTTGTACTGTGGCTGTTCGACGACCGGCTTGTGGAGATGATGCCGCTCGGCAATCTCGCATGCCGCGCGGATTTCGTCGGCGCTCCATTCCGACGTGCCCCAGTACAGCGCCTTGCCGCGCACGATCATGTCGCTCATCGCCCAGACGGTTTCCTCGATCGGCGTATGCGGATCGGGGCGATGGCAATAGGCGAGGTCGACATAGTCGAGCTGTAGCCGGCGCAGCGAGCCGTCGATCGCGTTCAGCAGGTACTTCCGGTTCAGCGTGTGATACTGGTTCGGGGCTTCTGCGAGCCCCCAGAAGAACTTCGTGGACACGATATAACTGACGCGTGGCCAGTCGAGCGACTTGAGCGCATGGCCCATGATTTCCTCGGATTTGCCGCCGGCGTAGACCTCGGCGTTGTCGAAGAAATTGACGCCTGCATCACGTGCCGCGGCGAGGCATTCGCGCGCGACCCGCTGGTCGACCTGGTTGCCGTACGTCACCCACGAACCGAGTGAAAGCTCGCTGATCTGCAGGCCGGAGCGGCCTAGCCGTCGATAGTGCATGAGAATCTCCTGCTGAACGGAACCGACCTTAAGCTTAGACGTTTTGCGCACGAACGGCGGGGCCGATCGTGCACAATGACGGCTGGCACGCTGATGCGATTTCGCGATGAACGCGGATGCGGCGGGTGCGTGTTTCATCGATCCGATAACGGAAGGAGACGGACATGGCAGCAGATCTGAGCGGCAAGACCGCAGTCGTCACGGGCGCCGCGAGCGGCATCGGCAAGGAAATCGCGCTGGAGCTGGCCAAGGCCGGCGCGGCCGTCGCGATCGCCGACCTGAACCAGGACGGCGCGAACGCGGTCGCCGACGAGATCAACAAGGCAGGCGGCAAGGCGATCGGCGTCGCGATGGACGTGACCAATGAGGACGCCGTGAACAGCGGCATCGACAAGGTGGCCGAAGCGTTCGGCTCGGTCGACATCCTCGTGTCGAACGCCGGCATCCAGATCGTCAACCCGATCGAGAACTATTCATTCGCCGACTGGAAGAAGATGCAGGCGATCCACGTGGACGGCGCATTCCTGACGACGAAGGCCGCGCTCAAGCACATGTACAAGGACGATCGCGGCGGCGTCGTGATCTACATGGGTTCGGTGCACTCGCACGAAGCGTCGCCGCTGAAGTCGGCGTACGTGACGGCCAAGCATGGTCTGCTGGGCCTCGCCCGCGTGCTGGCGAAGGAAGGCGCGAAGCACAACGTGCGCTCGCACGTCGTGTGTCCGGGCTTCGTGCGCACGCCGCTGGTCGACAAGCAGATTCCGGAGCAGGCGAAGGAGCTCGGCATCAGCGAAGAGGAAGTGATCAAGAAGGTGATGCTCGGCAACACCGTCGACGGCGTGTTCACGACGGTGCAGGACGTCGCGCAGACGGTGCTGTTCCTGTCGGCGTTCCCGAGCGCCGCGCTCACGGGCCAGTCGGTGGTCGTCAGCCACGGCTGGTTCATGCAGTAACGCGGGTGCGGGCGGTGTCGCCGCCCACCGCGCTGGACTGGACGGCACAAAAAAACGCGCTCCGTGGAGCGCGTTTTTCATGTCGGCAGGGCGGGGCCGGTGACGGCTGCCGCCCGGCACGGCTTTACTTCAGGACCGCTGCGACCGCATTGGCGACCGCGTCCAGGTTGCGCGTGTTCAGCGCGGCGACGCAGATCCGGCCCGTGCCGACCGCATAGATGCCGAACTCGTCGCGCAGGCGATCGACTTGTGCCGAGGTCAGGCCCGAATACGAGAACATCCCGCGCTGCGCGTTGATGAAGCTGAAATCGCGATCGACGCCGCTTGCCTTCAGGCGCTCGACGAGACCATTGCGCATCGCGCGGATGCGATCGCGCATTTCGCCGAGTTCCTGCACCCACGAAGCGTGCAGTTCCGGCGATGCGAGCACGGCTGCGACCACCGCGCCGCCGTGGGTCGGCGGGTTCGAGTAGTTCGTGCGGATCACGCGCTTCAGTTGCGACAGCACGCGCGTGGCTTCTTCCTTGCTCGACGTGATGATCGACAGCGCACCGACGCGCTCGCCGTACAGCGAGAACGACTTCGAGAACGACGACGACACGAACGCGTTCAGGTCGGCCGCGGCAAACAGGCGCACGGCAGCGGCATCGGCTTCGATGTTCTCGCCGAAGCCCTGGTAGGCCATGTCGAGGAACGGCACGAGGTTGCGCGCCTTCACGACGTCGACGACCTGTTGCCATTGCGCTTCGGTGAGGTCCACGCCGGTCGGGTTGTGGCAGCACGCGTGCAGCACGACGACCGTGCCGGCCGCGTAGCCGTTCAGCGCCGACAGCATGCCCTCGAAGTTCACGCCGTTCGTGGCCGCATCGTAATACGGGTACGCGACGACTTCGAAGCCGGCCGCTTCGAACAGCGCGCGGTGGTTTTCCCAGCTGGGATCGCTGATCGCGACCTTCACGTTCGGATTCAGGGTGCGCAGGAAATCGGCGCCGATCTTCAGCGCGCCCGTGCCGCCCAGTGCCTGGGCCGTGACCACGCGGCCCGCCGCGATCAGCGGCGAGTCGTTGCCGAGCAGCAGCTTCTGCACGGCCGCATCGTAGGCGGCGATCCCGTCGATCGGCAGGTAGCCGCGCGGCAGGCCGGCCTCGACACGTGCCTTCTCCGCGTCGCGCACCGCGCGCAGCAGCGGAATCTTGCCGTCTTCGTTCGTGTACACACCGACGCCGAGGTTGACCTTGGTCGGACGCGCATCGGCGTTGAAGGCTTCGTTCAGGCCCAGGATCGGGTCGCGGGGAGCAAGCTGGACAGCGGAGAAGAGCGACATGATGATTCGGCAGTAGTGAAAAGAGGGTCAGGCTTTCAGCCGGCGGGGCGGGCGCAGTGGACCGCGCCCACGGCGCGACGCCGGGAAGCGCAGCAGCCTGACATTGTAGCGAATTCGTGGGGGCAGGGGCGGTGATTCCGTCGCGATTCGGGCGGCGAATCGCGATTCGGGGCGGCCGTCCCGCGTCAGGAGCCGACAGCAGTTCGCGCGGCCGCGAAGCGCTAGAATGCTTTCTTTGCCCTTGCTCCGGCCGCATTCCATGTCCGAACATCATGCCGAAGTCGGCGACGCGCTCGACGAATCCAAATTCGTCACTTTCGAAGGGTCGCCGTTCCAGCTTTACCAGCCCTATCCGCCCGCGGGCGACCAGCCGACCGCGATCGACACGCTCGTCGAAGGCGTCGGCGACGGCCTTGCCTTCCAGACGCTGCTCGGCGTAACCGGTTCGGGCAAGACCTTCACGATGGCCAACACGATCGCGCGGCTCGGCCGCCCGGCGATCGTGTTCGCGCCGAACAAGACGCTCGCGGCCCAGCTTTACGCGGAGTTTCGCGAGTTCTTCCCGCGCAACGCGGTCGAGTATTTCGTGTCGTACTACGACTACTACCAGCCTGAGGCCTACGTGCCGCAGCGTGACCTGTTCATCGAGAAGGATTCGTCGATCAACGAGCACATCGAGCAGATGCGGCTGTCGGCGACGAAGAGCCTGATGGAGCGTCGCGACGTGGTGATCGTCGCGACGGTGTCGGCGATCTACGGTATCGGCAATCCGTCCGAATACCACCAGATGATCCTGACGCTGCGCGCCGGCGACAAGCTCGGCCAGCGCGACGTGATCGCGCGATTGATCGCGATGCAATACACGCGCAACGAGCAGGATTTCCAGCGCGGCACGTTCCGCGTGCGCGGCGACACGATCGACATCTTTCCGGCCGAACACGCGGAAATGGCCGTGCGCGTCGAGCTGTTCGACGACGAAGTCGAGACGCTGCAGCTGTTCGACCCGCTGACCGGGCGCGTGCGGCAGAAGATTCCGCGCTTCACCGTGTACCCGTCGTCGCACTACGTGACGCCGCGCGACACCGTGATGCGCGCGGTCGAGACGATCAAGGACGAACTGCGCGAACGGCTCGAGTTCTTCCATCGCGACGGCAAGCTCGTCGAGGCGCAGCGCCTCGAGCAGCGCACGCGCTTCGATCTCGAAATGCTGCAGGAGCTCGGCTTTTGCAAGGGCATCGAGAACTATTCGCGGCATTTCTCGGGCGCGGCGCCCGGCGATCCGCCGCCGACACTCGTCGACTACCTGCCGCCCGACGCGCTGATGCTGCTCGACGAATCGCACGTGCTGATCGGCCAGCTGAACGGCATGTACAACGGCGACCGCGCGCGCAAGGAAAACCTCGTCAATTACGGGTTCCGCCTGCCGTCGGCGCTCGACAACCGGCCGCTGAAGTTCCCCGAGTTCGAGCGCAAGATGCGCCAGGTCGTGTTCGTGTCGGCCACGCCGGCCGACTACGAGAAGCGCGTGACGGGGCAGATCGCCGAGCAGGTCGTGCGGCCGACCGGCCTCGTCGATCCGGAAATCGAAGTGCGCCCGGCGAGCTCGCAGGTCGACGACGTGCTGACCGAGATCAACGCGCGCGTGAAGGCCGGCGAGCGCGTGCTGATCACCGTGCTGACGAAGCGCATGGCCGAACAGCTGACCGAATTCCTGGCCGATCATGGCGTCAAGGTGCGTTACCTGCACAGCGACATCGATACGGTCGAGCGCGTCGAGATCATCCGCGACCTGCGGCTCGGCACGTTCGACGTGCTGGTCGGGATCAACCTGCTGCGCGAGGGCCTCGACATTCCCGAAGTGTCGCTCGTCGCGATCCTCGACGCGGACAAGGAAGGCTTCCTGCGCGCCGAGCGCTCGCTGATCCAGACGATCGGCCGCGCCGCGCGGAACGTGAACGGCAAGGCGATCCTCTACGCGGACAACATGACCGAGTCGATGAAGCGCGCGATCGGCGAAACCGAGCGGCGCCGCGCGAAGCAGATCGCCTACAACGAAAAGATGGGCATTACGCCGCGCGGCGTCGTGAAGCGCATCAAGGACATCATCGACGGCGTCTACAACGCCGACGACGCGCGTGCGGAGCTGAAGGAGGCGCAACAGCGCGCGAAATTCGAGGACATGTCGGAAAAACAGCTCGCGAAGGAAATCAAGCGTCTCGAGAAGCAAATGGCCGACTACGCGAAGAACCTCGAATTCGAGAAGGCCGCCGCGACCCGCGACCAGCTTGCCGTGCTGCGCGAACGCGTGTTCGGCGCGAACGTCGGCGACCACATCAGCGGCGGTCGGTAACTCTTTCCAAGCGTCACCGAATCTTTTGGTAAAGCGCCTGTAAGCCTTGTCGGATCAGGGGTTTACGGCGCTCTCCGTTTGTTCCGAAACAGGTTCGGTGCTAAACTCCACATGTATTGAGAATAGTTCGCATTAACGTTCTTCGTCGCGTTAGTGTTTCCAGCGAGCGGCCCCGGCGGCGGCTCGCATGTCGTCAAGATAGTCAGACAAATAACAAGGAGTGTCCATGTTGGGTTCTTCGTTCATCCGCACGACGGTTGCGGTAGCGGCGGCGCTTGCCGCGATGTCGGCCTCGGCTGCCGAGTATCCGATCGGCAAGCAGCAGATCCAGGGCGGCATGGAAATCGGCGCGGTGTATCTGCAGCCGATCACGATGGACCCGGAAGGCATGATGCGTAAGGCGTCGGATTCCGACATTCACCTCGAGGCCGACATCCATGCGGTCAAGAACAACCCGACCGGTTTCGCGGAAGGCGACTGGATGCCGTACCTGCAGGTCACGTACAAGCTGACGAAGCAGGGCGACACGAAGTGGAAGGCCGAAGGCGACCTGATGGGCATGGTCGCGAGCGACGGCCCGCACTACGGCGACAACGTGAAGCTCGCCGGCCCGGGCAAGTATCACCTGACGATGGTCGTCAAGCCGCCGATGCAGTCGGGTCACATGGCGTTCGGTCGCCACGTCGACAAGGAAACGGGCGTGGGTCCGTGGTTCAAGCCCATCACGCTCGAGTACGACTTCCCGTTCGCCGGTATCGGCAAGAAGGGCGGTTACTGATCGGTGGCATCACGAACGGCGCGCTTCGGCGCGCCGTCGGCGTAGAGAACCCAGAATGAAAATTCCCCAGAAAATCGTTGCCGCGGCCGCTGCGCTGTGGCTTGCCGGCGCGGCGCATGCAGCCGATCTGCCGACGTTCAAGCTCGAGATGACGGATGGCAAGCTGAATCCTGCCCGCATCGAAGTGCCGGCTGGCCAGCGTTTCAAGATCGAGATCCGGAACACCGGCAAGGGCGCCGCCGAATTCGAGAGCGTGCAGTTGCGCAAGGAGAAGGTGCTCGCGCCGGGCGCCGATTCGTTCGTGGTCGTCGCCCCGCTGTCGCCGGGCGAATACAAGTTTTTCGACGATTTCCACCAGCAGGCACAGGGCGTGATCGTCGCGAAGTAACGCGTTTTATCTGCGCGCGGGCGCACCAGTCCCTTGCGCCGCGCGTCAGGAGGTATCGATGGGTCAGATCTTGTTCATCGTCTGGCGGGAGAGCGTCGAAGCGCTGCTCGTCGTCGGCATTCTCTATGCATGGCTGAAAAACGGCGACGACGACGCGCGCCGCGGCCTGCCTTTCCTCTGGGCCGGCGTCGGCGTCGGCCTGCTGATGGCCGTCGGCCTCGGCGCCGCGCTGGTCGGGTTCACCGAAGTGCTGTCCGGCGACGCGCAGGACTATTTCCAGACGGCGATGGTGCTGATCGCGTGCGTGCTGATCGTGCAGATGGTGCTGTGGATGCGCCGGCACGGCCGCACGCTCAAGCGCGACATGGAGCAGTCGCTGCAGCAAAGCACGCGCGATTCGAACTGGTGGGGCGTCGCCGTGCTGGTCGCGCTCGCGATCGCGCGCGAAGGCAGCGAGACGGTGATCTTCCTGTACGGCCTCGGTTTCGGCCAGTCGGGCCACGTCGACGGCAGCCAGATGCTCGCGGTCGTGATCGGCCTTGGCCTCGCATTCCTCACGTTCTATCTGCTGCAGCTCGGCGGCAAGGTCTTCTCGTGGCGGCATTTCTTCCGCGTCACCGAAGTGATGCTGCTGTTCCTCGGCGCGGGCCTGTTCCAGACCGGCGTCGACAAGCTGATCGACAAGGAAATCCTGCCGCTCGGCATCTCGCAGGTGTGGGATACGTCCGCGATCCTCGATGATTCGGGCACGTTCGGTTCGCTCGTCGCGACGCTGACCGGCTATCGCGCGCACCCGGCGCTGACCAACCTGGTGGCCTATGCGGTGTACTGGGCGGTCGTCTGGTTGTTGATGAAGCGCGCGAGCCGCCGTCCGGCCGTTGCAGCGGGTCGCGCGGCATGAGCGTTGTCGCCGCCGTCAAGCCGGGCTGGCTCGCGCAGGCCGGCCAGTGGATGCAGCGCCACGGTGCGCTGATCCGCGGTATCCAGTGGATCGTCGTCGCCGTCTACGCGTTCCTGATCATCGTGCCGGCCGTGTTGCCGCTGCCGGACGATTCCGCGCATCTGTGGAACAACCTCACGCTCATCGCGCAATTCGCGTTCTGGGGTATCTGGTGGCCGTTCGTGCTGCTGTCGATGGTGATGCTCGGCCGCGTGTGGTGCGGCGTGCTGTGCCCGGAGGGCGCGCTTACGGAATATGCGAGCAAGTTCGGCCGTGGCGGCCCGATTCCGCGCTGGATCCGGTGGGGCGGCTGGCCGTTCGTCGCGTTCGGCATCACGACGATCTACGGGCAGATGGTCAGTGTGTACCAGTACCCGCTCGCGGTGCTGTTCGTGCTCGGCGGCTCGACCGTCGGCGCGATCGTGATCGGCCTGTTGTACGGCCGCGAGAAACGCGTGTGGTGCAAGTACCTGTGCCCGGTCAACGGCGTGTTCGGGCTGCTCGCGCGACTCGCGCCGATGCGCTACAAGGTCGACGAGGATGCGTGGCGCCGTTCGTACAAGAACGGCGAGCACGGCCATCGCGTGATTCCGATCAACTGCGCGCCGCTCGTGCCGTTGCGCAACATGAAGGGCGCGGCGGACTGCCATATGTGCGGCCGCTGCAGCGGGCACCGCGACGCGATCTCGCTGTCGCTGCGCTCGCCGTCCGACGAAGTCGTGAACCTCGGTGCGGAGCGGGCCAACCCGTGGGACACCGCACTGATCCTGTACGGCCTGCTCGGCGTGGCGATCGGCGCGTTCCACTGGACCGTCAGCCCGTGGTTCGTGCAGATCAAGCAATGGCTCGCGGGCTGGCTGATCGACCACGACATCACGTGGCCGCTCGAGACCAATGCGCCGTGGTTCCTGCTCACGCACTATCCGGATCGCAACGACGTGTTTTCCTGGCTCGATGGCGGGCTGGTCGTCAGCTACATCGTCGGCACGGGACTCGTGTACGGCACGGCGCTGCTGGTGTTGCTGGCCGGCGCGACGCTGATGCTCGGCCGCTTCGATCGCGTGCGCCTGCATCACCTCGCCCAGGCGTTGATCCCGATCGCGGGGGCGGGCGTGTTCCTCGGATTGTCGGCCACGACGCTGTCGTTGCTGCGCGCCGAGCATGTGCCGCTCGGCTGGGCAACCGATGTGCGCATCGCGATTCTGGTCGGCGCCAACGTATGGAGTGCGTGGCTCGCGTGGAAGGTGACGGGGCGCTATGCGGCGTGGCCGCGCCGGCTCGCGGCGTTCGCATGGTTCGCCGTCGGGCTGGCGGTCGTCGACAGCGCATGGTGGTTGATGTTCTGGGGGTTCTGAAGCGGCTCGCATGCCGCTTCCTTCGGCTGTCGTGCATGACGCAGCCACATACATACAGGCGGCATGCTTCGCGCATTGGCTGCCCAAAC
>NZ_BCPO01000068.1:0-84907 GCF_016586105.1 Burkholderia sp. E168m15 | reverse complement strand
ACACGTCCTTCGACGTGTCGCTTTTTTCTTCCTTGTGCGAGAACCAAAAAAGTGGCTTGGCTTGCTGCAACGGCTGCTTGAGTGTGTTTGCACGAAGGGGTCTAGATCTCGCGTGCAAGCCGTTACGCTGGCTACTGCCCAACACCTCTCAGGGAGGTGGTCCCCACAATACTCGGTCGTTACTTCGTCAGGATCAGTTTGCCGAGCCGCGTGGCCCGCAACTGGTAAGTCTCTCCGTTATGCGCGATGCTGATGTGGCTATGGCCTTGCAGCAGCGTATCGCTGTTGACGACCCGCGTGCCTGCATCGCGGTTGCCGGCGGGTTTCGCCGGCGTGGTGACCGCTGCCGTCTTCTGACGGCTGCTGGCTGCGGTGCTGGTGGTGCGGCGCAGGGTCAGCGTGGTCGGGCGCATGGTGTCGGTCATTCGGTTTGATCGGTGACTGTCGATACGATGGAATGAATTCTAAATGATAACTATTCCCATTTACAAAAACTCTTTATCGATCGATAAGTCTGGTCTGATAGTTTGAATCAAAGCGGCGGCCCGCAGGCCGCCGCCGGGTTCAGTGCAGCGGATCGGGGTCCTTGCGACCTTGCGCGTACTCGCGGATCAGGCGAACGGTGTCGATATCCGACGTGCGGTACGCCTCCTTGACGATCCCGTGCGTCTGTCGCGCTTCTTCGCTGTCGTCCGTGACCGTCAGCGTCGTGCGGTACTTGAAACGCAGGAACAGTTGGCGGTCGTCGCGCTCCTCGATCGTCATCGTCAGCGAGCCGCCGATCTCGCCATCGGCCGCGCGGATGTCGTAGCGGACCTGCTGGTTCGGCGTGAACGTCACGTGGTCGCGCACGGTCGCGTGGCCGTAATGGAGTTCGCGTTCGAGCGTCGTGTCCGTCCGTTCGTGGATGACGCAGCTGTCGAGGCCGATCACGAACAGTTGCGGCTGTTCGGCACGCAATACGAGGCCTTCCCAGAGCTGGTCGCGGGTGAGGCTCGGCACGCCCGGTTCGTCGGAGTTGATCTGGATCAGGTGTTCGAAGTTCAAGGGGCGGGTTCCTTCTGGTGGCGGCTGGCCACATGGTTCAAGAACTTATTGTGACGCAAAACCATCGGCTTCGCGGCCCCTGTGACCCCGATCCGATTTACGCTTCGATGCGACCCATGCGACCGGTCTGGTAGTCGACGACGGCCTGCCGGATCTCTTCTTCGGTATTCATCACGAACGGGCCGTAGCGGACGATCGGCTCGTTGAGCGGCACGCCGCCGATCAGCAGCAGGTCGAGCGACGTGTCGCCGGCAGCGAACGTGACGGTGTCGCCATCGTCTCCGTAGACGATCATGTGCCGTGCGTCGACCGCCTGCCTGTCAGGCCCGTAGAGGCCCGTTCCGTCGATCGGATAGGCAAACACGCGATAACCGGCCGGCACGGGCTGTGTGACCGTTGCACCCGGCTCCAGCGTGAAGTGCTGGTAGAGAATCGGTGTGTGCGTTTCGATCGCGGCCTGTACGCCGAATGCTTCGCCGGCGATGACGCGCACGCGCGCGCGGCCGTCCGGCGACGTCGCAGTCGGAATGCGGTCGGCCGGGATCTCCTGGTAGCGCGGTGCGATCATCTTGTCGCGGCGCGGCAGGTTGACCCACAGCTGGAAGCCGTGGGAACGCCCGCCTGCCTCGGCGAATGCCGGATCAGGCATCTCGCTGTGCACGACGCCGGCGCCGGCCGTCATCCACTGCACGTCGCCGGGGCCGAGCGTGCCGGCATGGCCGGACGAGTCGCGATGGCGGAAGCGCCCGTCGAGCGCGTACGTCACGGTCTCGAAGCCGCGATGCGGATGGTCGGGCGCGCCCACGGCTTCGCCGGGGGCGTAGTCGACGGGGCCCATTTCATCGAGCAGCAGGAACGGATCGAAGTCCATCAGCAGCCGCGTCGGGAACGGACGGTGAACCACGAAACCGCCGCCTTCGGTGGTGCGAAGCGCGGGGTAGGTACGATCAAGCGAGCGAGCGGTCGTCATGGGAAGCCCTCGAAATCATCGGAATAGCGTTATTTTTGAAACATAGCGCTATTATATTGGGCGTTTTCCCGTCCGATTTGCGGCCGTTCGCAATGGATTGTTCTGAAATTGGAACGATGAGATGAATATCGATGCACATAACCTGAACGACCTGATGTACTTCTCGCAGGTCGTCGAACATGGCGGCTTCTCGGCCGCCGAGCGCGTGCTGGGCATCTCGAAATCGCGTCTGTCGCGACGCCTGACCGAGCTCGAGGCGGCGCTCGGCGTGCGCCTGCTGCAGCGTTCGACGCGCAAGCTCGCGCTGACCGAGGCAGGGGAGTTGTTCTACCAGCATTGCCAGGCGATGCTCGCCGAAGCGCAGGCCGCGATGAACGCGGTGCAGCAGTTGCGCGCGTCGCCACGCGGCTCGGTGCGCGTCAGCGTGCCGGTGACGCTGTCGCAGACGATGCTGTCGCGCATCCTGCCCGAATTCCTGCGCCGCTATCCCGAGGTGAAGGTGCATGTCCGCGTGACGAATCGCGTGATCGACCTGTTCGAGGATTCGATCGACGTCGCGTTGCGCGTGCGCTCCGAGCCGCCGCAGAACGCCAACATCGTCGTGCGGCCGCTGTGGCGCACCGAGCAGATGCTGGTGGGCGCGCCGAGCCTGCTGAGCCAGAATGCGCCGCCGCTGGCGCCGGACGACCTGACCGGCTTCGAGACGCTCGATACGCCGAGCGTCGACGGCCGGCACGTATTCAACCTGATCGCGCCGGATGGAACGCGCCACGTGCACGAGCATGATCCGCGGCTCGTGACGGCCGACCTGATGACGATCCGCGAGGCCGTGCTCGATGGCCTCGGCATCGCCGCGCTGCCGGAGATGATGTACGGCAACGCGCTGCGCGCGGGGCAACTGTCGCCCGTGATGCCGGGCTGGACGCTGCCGGTGCCGCAGCTGTACGCGGTGTTCGTGTCGCGGCAGGGGATGCCGCCCGCGGTCCGTGCGTTCGTCGATTACCTGGTCGAGAAGCTCGACCATGGCGCGTACAAGGAGCCGGGTTGCCCCGAGCGCGCGAAGCAGGAAGCGGTGGCCGATGTTTCGGCGACCTGAACACGGCGTGCACGACGACGCAAATTTGTTTTGTCATTGAAGCGTCGTCTGCAATCGCAAGTTTCAATCGCCGGAACCTTGAATGCGTGCGCGGGCGGGCCTATATTGAAATCCCATTTCGTGAAGGAAGTTCTGAGCGAAATCAGGTGGCCGCATATATTGTGAGCCAGATAGGGCAGAACGCGCAGTCCGTGCAGACCACGGCAGAGTCGCATTTGCGTTGCTCGAGGCGTAACCGATACCGCCAAAGAGCCCGCCGCCCGAAGGCGCCCGCGTGCGCATGAAAAAAGGCCTTCATCTGGCGATGAAGGCCTTTTACTTTGTGCACGGCCGGTTAGGTGCGGCCGGCTAGGTGCGCAGTTGCGACTGCGAGACGTATGCGCGTTACTTCGCTTTTGCACCCGGCTCCGTCACGAAGCCGAGCTTCGTCAGCCCGCCTGCCTGCGCATCCGACATCACTTCCGCGACGTGCTCGTACGCAACCTTGCGATCCGCGCGCAGATGCAGCTCCGGCTGCGGCGTGCGTTTCGCGGCTTCCGCGATGCGCGCCTGCAACTGTTCGCGCGTGACCGTGTGGTCGTCCCACAGGATCGTGCCGTCGCCCTGGATCGCGACGTCGACGGTCTGCGGCTTTTCGTCGACGGGCTGGCTGCTGGCGTGCGGCAGGTCGATCTTCACCGCATGCTGCATCGCCGGGATCGTCACGAGAAAAATGATCAGGAGTACGAGCATGACGTCGACGAGCGGCGTCATGTTGATCTCGCTCATCACGGCATCGTCGTCATCGTCGCTGAAACCGGTGTTCATGGCCATGGTTCACCTCGTCTCAGCTGGCGGCGCGCGATGCGAGACGCAGACCGTCGCGCGTCGACGACGACGCGAGGCTCGCACCCGTCACGAAGTACGCGTGCAGACCGTGCGCGAAGCGGCGGAGCTTGCTGACGACGCCCTTGTTCGCGCGGGTCAGCGCGTTGTAGCCGAGCACCGCGGGAATCGCGACGAACAGGCCGAAGGCCGTCATGATCAGCGATTCGCCGACCGGGCCCGCGACCTGGTCGATCGACGTCTGGCCGGTGGCACCGATCGCGAGCAGCGCGTGGTAGATGCCCCAGACCGTGCCGAACAGGCCGACGAACGGCGCCGTGCTGCCGACCGATGCGAGGATCGCGAGGCCGCTCTGCATACGCGAGATGCCTTCGTCCATCGTGTCCTTCAGGCAGCGCGTGACCCAGTCCGACACGTCCATGCGGTCGTGCAGGTGCGGTTGCGTCTGATGGTGGTGGTCGGCGGCTTCCTTGCCCGACAGCGCGAGCGCGAGGAACGGATTGTCGTTCGGCGTCGATGCGGCGAGGCCGAGCTTCTTGATGCCGTCGTCGAAATTGTCGGAATGCCAGAATGCCTGTTCGGCGTTCTTCGTGAGGCGGTTCAGGCGAATCACGTTCCAGCCCTTGATGACGATCACGATCCACGACAGGACCGACATCACGAGCAGCGTGATCGCAATGGCGCGCGTGACGAAATCACCTTGCGCCCAGACGTGCGCGATACCGTAGCTTTGCATTTTTGTTTCCTTTGAATCTTCCGGATGAGGCAGGTTAGTCGGTGAGCCCGAAGCTGTAGGGCTGTGTGCGGGCGGCGCGGATCGCCTGGCCGTTCTCGACGTACGGACGGCAGGTGGTCGAGCGCATCGCGTCGAGTGCGGCATCGTCGAGGCGCGGATAGCCGCTGCTCTTCTGCAGATCGATGCTTTCGATCTTGCCGGTCACGCCGACGACGAAGTGAACATAGGCGGTACCCGATTCGCCGCGGCGGCGCGACATCGACGGATAGTCGGGCTTCACGAAGTTGCATTGGAGCGTCGGCACGTTCTTCGGCGCGCTGACCTGCATCGTTTCGCGCGCCGGGCCCGGCGTGGCGGCCGGTGCCGCGGGAGCGGGCGCGGCGGGAGCAGGCGTTGGGTCGGCGGCAGGCGCGGGTGTGGGCGACGGGGCCGGCGAGGGCGCAACCGGCTGCGGGGTCGGCTTCGCCGCCTTCTGCACCGGCTTCGGCTCGACCTTGGGCTTCACGCGAGGCACGGGCTTCGGCGGCGCGGGCTGCGGGATCGACTCGGCCGCGACCTGCTGCGCGATCGGCGCCGGCGTGATGAGCTGTGCGGTGATCGTCTGGACCTCGACCGATTTCGGCGGCGGCGCGTTGCGATGGAGCCACGCGGCCGTCAGCATGATCGCGTGTGCGGCAAGCACACCGACCGCGACGACGATCACTCGGGGATTCATACGTGGTGCAGCCGGCATGGCGCCGGCAGGAGCGAGATGCGAAGCCTGCATGTTAGCTTGAAAGAACGACGTCGCACCCGGGGCGCGGCGGGTGAATCGGCATCACTTGCGGAAGATCAGCAGCGAGATGCAAACGGTGGTTACGAATCCGATCAGCAATTCCATCACAGGCTCCTTGACAGGTAAGCCGTTGGCTCGCGCGGACGGTGGCTTGCTGACGGTCAAAACAAAAAATGCGGCCTGGGCCGCATGCGCACGCTCGGCGCCGCTCAGGCCGCCTTGCGGTCGTAGAACGTGACCGGGATCGGATGAGCATGATGCTCGACACCGCACCGGCTCGCGCAGACGCCTTGTTCGGCCATGAGGTCGCGTACGGACTCCTCGCACTTGCCGCAGCACGTGGCCACGCCGAGCTCGAACTGGAGTTCATCGAAAGAGTTCACGCCCTCGGCGAGGGACGCGCGAATCTTGCGATCGGAAACAGACTTGCACACGCAGACGATCATGATGAGTTGCGATAGCTAACGTTAATGCGAATTATTATCATTAATTTTGCGGACGTTGACAAGCCTGGGTCGGGCTTTTTTTAAGGTCATCAGACCCTTGAAACGGCGGGAGCGGGGAAGCTGGGGTGGGGAGCCGGCGCGCCGGCCCGTGTCAGGCAGTCGCGCAGGCGCGCGCGTTCGGCGAGGAAATGGTGACGGATTCGACCGGGGCGTCGAGGCCGAGCAGCGTGGACGCGAGCGCGTGCAGTTGCAGGCCGTCGCTCGTCGAGCAGAAGCGCGGCGGCGCGGCATGCGTGCCGGCCGGCGCGCGCAGCCCGCGTTCGTCGAGCACCCGCGCGAGCTGGCGGGCGATGGCATCGCTCGTGTCGACGATCGTCAGGCGCTCGCCAACAAGGTCACGAATCGTTTCTGTGAAGAACGGGTAATGCGTGCAGCCGAGTACCAGCGTATCGGCACCGTCGTCGAGCATCGGCTGGATGTAACGTTCGAGCAACGCGCGCAACGCGGGCGAGTTCGTGTCGCCGCGTTCGATCGCTTCGACGAGCCCGTGGCCGGGTTGGCAGATGAAGCGGCGGCCGGCGCCGTAGCGGTCGAGCAGCGCCTGGAAGCGCGGGCTGTTCAACGTCGATTGCGTGGCGAGGACGCCCGCGACGCCGGTCGCGGACAGTGCGGCGGCCGGCTTGATGCCCGGCTCGACGCCGACGAGCGGGATCGACAGGCGTTCGCGGATGGCCGCGATCGCCCGTGCCGTTGCCGTGTTGCACGCGATGACGAGCGCTTTCGCGCCTTCGCGGGCGAGCCACTCGCCGATGGCCAGCGTGCGTTCCGTGATGAAGGCCTCGTCGCGTGGGCCATATGGCGCGTGGTGCGAGTCGGCGACGTAGACGAACGATTCGTCCGGCAGGTGCGCGCGTGCGGCGCGCAGCACCGACAGGCCGCCGAGCCCCGAGTCGAAGATGCCGACAGGGGCGGCGGCGCGCGGCGCGGTAGCGTGGGACGGGTTCGTCATCGTCAGGCGGGCGGCGGGCTGGCGGGCAGGGCGATTACTCGGCCGAACCCATCATCGTCTGCTGATAGTTCTGCAGACCGACCTTGCCGATCAGGTCGATCTGCGTTTCGAGCCAGTCGATGTGCTCTTCGGTGTCGTCGAGGATCTTCTCGAAGATCTCGCGCGACACGTAGTCGCGCACCGATTCGCAGTAGGCGATCGCTTCCTTGCAGGTGGACTGCGAGATCTGCTCGAGCTTCAGGTCGCACTTCAGGATCTCTTCGGTTTCCTCGCCGACGAGCAGCTTGTGCAGGTCCTGCAGGTTCGGCAGGCCGTCGAGCATGAACACGCGCTCGATCAGCCAGTCGGCGTGCTTCATTTCGCCGATCGACTCGTCGTATTCGTGCTTGCCGAGCTTGTCGAGGCCCCAGTGCTTGTACATGCGCGCATGCAGGAAGTACTGGTTGATCGCCGTGAGTTCATTCTTCAGTTGGGCGTTCAGATATTCGATGACTTTCTTGTCGCCTTGCATGGCTGTTCCTTGTTCAGTGGGGCTTCAGAAACCGAACGATAATCGCTCGAACGAGAAAAGCCAAGCCTCGAAGCCTTGTCGGGCCTGCCTTTTGCGTGTAATGAGAATCAGCCTTGAATAACCGGCCGCGCACAATAATGAGAATGAGAAGTAAAAAGGCCGGACTCCTGTCCGGCCTTTCGTTCGATCGCGTTTAAGCGGTGGCGACCGGGATCTTGCCGATCTTCGCCTGCCATTCCTTCGGACCCGTCTGGTGCACCGACGTGCCCGACGAATCGACGGCGACCGTCACCGGCATGTCCTGCACGTCGAACTCGTAGATCGCTTCCATGCCGAGGTCTTCGAACGCGAGCACCTTCGCGCCGCGGATCGCCTTCGATACGAGGTAGGCCGCGCCGCCGACCGCCATCAGGTAGGCCGCCTTGTGCTTCTTGATCGCGTCGATCGCGACTGGGCCGCGTTCGGCCTTGCCGACCATCGAGATCAGACCCGTCTGAGCGAGCATCGTCTCGGTGAACTTGTCCATGCGCGTGGCCGTCGTCGGGCCGGCCGGGCCGACCACTTCGTCGCGCACCGGATCGACCGGGCCGACGTAGTAGATCACGCGGTTCGTGAAATCGACCGGCAGCTTCTCGCCCTTCGCGAGCATGTCGGCGATGCGCTTGTGCGCGGCGTCGCGGCCGGTGAGCATCTTGCCCGACAGCAGCAGCGTCTGGCCCGGCGTCCAGCTTGCGACTTCTTCCGGCGTCAGCGTGTTCAGGTCCACGCGCTTGCTGGTTTCCGTGTTCGGTTCCCACTGCACCTTCGGCCAGGCGTCGAGCGACGGCGCTTCCAGCTTGGCCGGGCCCGACCCGTCGAGCACGAAGTGCGCGTGGCGCGTGGCCGCGCAGTTCGGGATCAGCGCGACCGGCTTCGACGCCGCGTGCGTCGGCGCCGCCATGATCTTCACGTCCAGCACGGTCGCGAGGCCGCCGAGGCCCTGCGCGCCGATGCCGAGCGCGTTGACCTTCTCGTGCAGTTCCACGCGCAGTTCCTCGACCCAGTCCTTCGGGCCGCGCGCGATGATTTCCTGGATGTCGATCGGCTCCATCAGCGATTCCTTCGCCATCAGCATCGCCTTCTCGGCGGTGCCGCCGATGCCGATCCCGAGCATGCCCGGCGGGCACCAGCCGGCGCCCATCGTCGGGACCGTCTTCAGCACCCAGTCGACGATCGAATCGGACGGGTTCAGCATCACGAACTTCGACTTGTTCTCCGAGCCGCCGCCCTTCGCCGCGACCTGCACGTCGACCTTGTCGCCCGGCACGATCTCGTAGTGGATCACGGCCGGCGTGTTGTCCTTCGTGTTCTTGCGGGCGCCTTCCGGCGGATTGACGATCGACGCGCGCAGCACGTTGTCCGGGTGCGTGTAACCGCGGCGCACGCCTTCGTTGATCATGTCGGTGAGGCCCATCGTCGCGCCGTCCCAGCGCACGTCCATGCCGACCTTCACGAAGATCGTCACGATGCCGGTGTCCTGGCAGATCGGGCGCTTGCCTTCCGCGCACATGCGGCTGTTCGTGAGGATCTGCGCGATCGCGTCCTTCGCCGCCGGGCTCTCTTCCAGCTCGTACGCGCGGCCAAGGGCCTGGATGTAGTCGAGCGGGTGGTAGTAGCTGATGTACTGCAGCGAATCCGCGATGCTCTGGATCAGGTCTTCCTGTTTGATGACGGTCATGGCTGAGACTCTGTGGGGACAGTGGGGAAGGGTTTGCCGACGGTTCAGGCCGCCGGTCGGGACGCCGCGGGCGCGTGCGCCTCGTGGAAATGGGCCGGGTGCGTGTGCGTCGTCAGGCGATCGACCCACGCCATCACGAGCGCCGACACGAGGAACGACACGTGGATGATTACCTGCCACATGATCGCGTGCGTCGTGTGCTGGTCGGGGTTGATGAAGGTCTTCAGCAGGTGGATCGACGAAATGCTGATCAGCGCCATCGACAGCTTGACCTTCAGCACGCCCGCGTTCACGTGGTCGAGCCACTCGGGCTCGTCGGGGTGGCCCTCGATGCCGAGCCGCGACACGAACGTTTCATACCCGCCGACGATCACCATGATCAGCAGGTTCGAGATCATCACCACGTCGATCAGGCCGAGCACCGCGAGCATCACGCTGATTTCGTCGAGGCCGGTCGCATGCGACAGCAGGTGCCAGACTTCCTTCAGGAACAGGAACACGTAGACGCCCTGCGCGACGATCAGGCCGAGGTAAAGCGGGACCTGGAGCCAGCGGCTCATGAAAATCAGCGCGGGAAGGGGGCGAAGCGGGCGGCGGCCGGGATGGCCGGACGAATGCGGGGCGGACATGTCGGGGTACGGGCGCGGTGCGCAGGTATCGGGGGTAATCTTGAAAAGGCGCGCTATTGTAACGCGTCGGCCGGCGCCGCTGCAGCGACGCGCCGGCACTGCCGGGGACGGATCAGGAAGCGGCCGCCGGCACGCGTTTCACGCGCAGGCTCGCGAGCACGATGCCGGTGACGACACACGCGAGCGCGATGCCGTGCGCGAGCGTCGGGCGCTCGCCGAGGAACGCGATGCCGTACGCGGCCGCGGCGATCGGCAGTACCGCGCTGAACACGCCGGCGAGGCTGCCTGGTACGTGCCGGATGCCCTTCATCCACAGCCAGAACGAGAAGATGCTGGCCGACAGCCCGTACCAGACGACGAGCGCCCAGGTGCCGGCCGGCACGCTCGTGTAATCGAAGCGCCACAGCGCGGTTGCGCCGAGCGGCAGCATCAGGAACAGGCCGAACAGGTGGGTGTACGCGCAGATGTCGATCGGCGCGAGCGTTTGCGTGAGCCGGCGCGACAGGATCACGTAGATCGATTCGCAGCACACCGCGCCGAGGATCAGCAGGTTGCCCGCCAGCGAGCCGGACGCGTCACCCTGCGCGCCGTGGTCGGCCGCGCCGCCGTTGGCGAGGTTGATCGTCACGACGCCGACGATCGCGAGCGCGATCGACACGAGTGCACGGCCGTTCGGTTTTTCACGCAGGATCAGCCACGCGAACAGCGCGACGATCGCCGGGATCGTGCTCGTGATGACGCCCGCGGCCACCGCGCTCGTGCGCTGCACGCCGTTGAGCATCAGCAGCGTGAACATGAAGGTGCCGAAGAACGCCTGCAGGAACAGGTTCAGCCATTCGCCGCGCTTGACCGCGCGCATCTTCACGGGGCTGAACAGCGGCCACAGCACGGCGATCGCGATCACGAAGCGCAGCGTGGCGAGGATGGCGACGGGAACGAATACAACGATGGATTTACCGATACCGACATTGCTGCCGACGAACAGCATCGACAGGATGAGGAAGAGGGCGTAGCGATTCAAGCTGGAGTCCGGAAGGCGAGTTCAGTTAGGATTGTAGGGTCGCGGTTGTAACAGCGTAAAGCCGCCCTCGATGCGCGCCGCCCGGCGCACGACACGGCCATGCCGCGTAAGTGACGGGTAAGTTGGAGCGCTTATCGTGGAAACTGCCGGGCTGCGAGTCACGTTCGCGTGATGTGGTGCGGTGCAGCATCGTGCGCAGGCCTTCGCGGTCGCGTGCAGGTGGTGGGAGACAGCGGCGCGCAGGCGCCGGCCAGGACGACGCGCGGCGCGCACGATCGCGCCGCCATGCAGAGGATTCATGTTCACCAAGGGGTAGTCGATGTCTGCGATTGAATCGGTTCTTCACGAAACCCGTCAGTTCGCGCCGCCCGCGGCGCTCGAGAAGACGGCGACCATTTCCGGCATGCCGGCCTACCGCGCGCTCGTCGCCGAGGCCGAGCAGGATTACGAAGGCTTCTGGGCGCGTCTCGCGCGCGAAGGCCTCACGTGGCACAAGCCGTTCACCAAGGTGCTCGACGAGCGCAACGCGCCGTTCTACACATGGTTCGACGACGGCGAGCTGAACGCGTCGTACAACTGCCTCGACCGCCACGTCGAAGCCGGCAACGGCGAGCGCGTCGCGGTGATCTTCGAGGCCGACGACGGCACCGTCACCCGCGTCACCTATGCGGACCTGCTCGCGCGCGTGTCGCGCTTCGCCAATGCGCTGAAGAAACGCGGGATCGGCAAGGGTGACCGCGTCGTCATCTACATTCCGATGTCGATCGAAGGCATCGTCGCGATGCAGGCCTGCGCGCGCATCGGCGCGACGCACTCGGTCGTGTTCGGCGGCTTCTCCGCGAAATCGCTGAACGAGCGGCTTGTCGACGTCGGCGCGGTCGCGCTGATCACCGCCGACGAACAGGCGCGTGGCGGCAAGACGCTGCCGCTCAAGAGCATCGCCGACGAGGCGATCGCGCTGGGCGGCTGCGAAGCGGTGAAGAGCGTGATCGTCTATCGACGCACCGGCGGCCAGATCGACTGGCATGCGGAGCGCGACCTGTGGATGCACGAGTTGGTGGATGGCGAATCCGACCGCTGCGAGCCGACCTGGGTCGGCGCCGAGCATCCGCTGTTCATCCTGTATACGTCGGGCTCGACCGGCAAGCCGAAGGGCGTGCAGCACAGCACGGGCGGCTACCTGCTGTGGGCCGCGCAGACGATGAAGTGGACCTTCGACTGGAAACCCGACGACGTGTTCTGGTGCACGGCCGACATCGGCTGGGTCACGGGCCACACGTACATCACCTACGGCCCGCTCGCGTGCGGCGGCACGCAGGTCGTGTTCGAAGGCGTGCCGACGTATCCGGACGCCGGCCGCTTCTGGAAGATGATCGGCGATCACAAGGTCACCGTGTTCTATACCGCGCCGACCGCGATCCGTTCGCTGATCAAGGCCGCCGAAGCCGACGACAAGGTCCATCCGAAAAGCTATGACCTGTCGAGCCTGCGCATCATCGGCACGGTCGGCGAGCCGATCAACCCGGAAGCGTGGATGTGGTACCACAAGCACGTCGGCCACGAGCGCTGCCCGATCGTCGACACGTGGTGGCAGACCGAAACCGGCGGCCACATGATCACGCCGCTGCCGGGCGCGACGCCGACCGTGCCGGGCTCGTGCACGCTGCCGCTGCCGGGCATCACGGCCGCGGTGGTCGACGAGACGGGTCAGGACGTGCCGAACGGGCAAGGCGGCATTCTGGTCGTCAAGCGCCCGTGGCCGGCGATGATCCGCACGATCTGGGGCGACCCGGAGCGCTTCAAGAAGAGTTACTACCCGGAAGAACTCGGCGGCACGCTCTATCTGGCCGGCGACGGCACCGTGCGCGACAAGGAGACCGGCTACTTCACGATCATGGGCCGGATCGACGACGTGCTGAACGTGTCGGGCCACCGGCTGGGCACGATGGAGATCGAGTCGGCGCTGGTGTCGCATGAGCTGGTGGCCGAGGCGGCGGTGGTCGGCCGTCCGGACGACACGACCGGTGAAGCGGTGGTCGCATTCGTCGTGCTGAAGCGCTCGCGCCCGGAAGGCGACGAAGCGGCGGCGCTCGCGAAGACGCTGCGCGACTGGGTGGGCAAGCAGATCGGGCCGATCGCGAAGCCGAAGGACATCCGCTTCGGCGACAACCTGCCGAAGACGCGCTCGGGCAAGATCATGCGGCGCCTGCTGCGCTCGCTCGCGAAGGGCGAGGCGATCACGCAGGATACGTCCACGCTCGAGAATCCGGCCATCCTCGAGCAGCTCACCGAAGTGCGCTGAGCGCCTGCCGGTTGCGCATCTCGCGCACGAGCCCCTGCGCGGCAATCCCGATTGCCCGCGCGGGGGCTTTTTGCTACATAACGGCATGACCGTTCCGACCCGTTCGGCGCCTGCCGCGCCACCCCCCGTTCCCGAACCGCTCGCGCGTGCGCATGCGCGCTACTGGCGCTTCAACGTCGCGCTGATCGCGGTGCTGATGGTGACCGGCTTCGCGGTGTCGTTCATCGTGCCGTTCTTCGGGCCCGCGCTCGCCGGCGTTCGCTTCGCCGGCTTCAGCCTGCCGTTCTATGTCGGCGCGCAGGGCGCGATTCTCGTGTACCTCGTGCTGATCGTCGCCTACATCGGGTTGATGCAACGCGCGGACCGCACGCTGCGCCGCGCGTACGACGAGCATGCGGCGCGCGCCGGCCATGCGAACGGCGGGCGCTGATTCATGCTGACGCATCGACTGATACGCGCATACGCGCTCTACACGCTCGGGTTTCTCGGCTTCGTGCTGCTGATGTGGCGGATCGAGCGCGCGACGGGCTCGGGCGTCTGGATCGGCTACGTGTTCCTGTTCGTGCCGATCGCCGTGTATGCGGTGATCGGCTTGTTGTCGCGCACGTCCGATCTCGTCGAGTACTACGTGGCCGGGCGGCGCGTGCCATCCGCGTTCAACGGGATGGCGACGGCGGCCGACTGGCTGTCGGCCGCGTCGTTCATCGGCCTGGCCGGCTCGCTCTACGCGACCGGCTACGACGCGCTCGCGTACGTGATGGGCTGGACGGGCGGGTTCTGCCTCGTCGCGTTCCTGCTTGCGCCGTATGTGCGCAAGCTCGCGCGTTACACGATTCCCGACTTTCTCGGCACGCGCTTCTCGAGCACGGCCGTGCGTGCGCTCGCGGCCGGCGCGGCGATCCTGTGTTCGTTCGTGTACCTGGTCGCGCAGATCCAGGGGATCGGCCTGATCGCGACGCGCTTCATCGGCGTCGATTTCGCGATCGGCATCTTCTGCGGGCTCGCGGGCATTCTCGTGTGCTCGTTTCTCGGCGGGATGCGCGCGGTTACGTGGACGCAGGTCGCGCAGTACATCATCCTGATCAGCGCGATCCTGATTCCGGTGTCGCTGATCGCGATGAAGAACGGGCTCGGCCCCGTGCCGCAGTTCAATTACGGCAAGCTGATGGAGCGCGTCGCGGCGCGCGAGGCGCAGGTGCGCGACGCGCACGACGAGCAGCAGGTGCGCGATGCGTATCGCCGGCAGGCCGCGGCTATTCAGACGCGGCTCGACCGGCTGCCGGCGTCCTATGCGGATGCGCGTCGACATCTCGTCGACCAGCTTGCCGACCTGCGCCGTCACAACGGGCCGCTGCGCGAGATCAGCCAGCGCGAGCGCGAACTGGCCGATTTCCCGCGCGATCCGGCAGCGGCGCGCGTGGCGTGGACGCAGGCGCGCGACGACCTGCTCGCGCGGGCCGAGCCGCCCGTGCCGATGCACGAGCCGTTTCCGGCCGCGAGCGAAGACGAACGCAAGCCGCGCGAGCGGAATTTCCTCGCGCTGCTGCTGTGCCTGTCGCTCGGCACCGCGAGCCTGCCGCACATCCTGACGCGCTACAACACGACCACGTCGGTCGCGTCGGCACGGCGCTCGGTCGGCTGGACGCTGTTCTTCATCGCGCTGTTCTACCTGAGCGTGCCGGTGCTCGCGGTGCTGATCAAGTACGAGATCCTCGCGAATCTCGTCGGGCGGCCGTTCGCCGAATTGCCGGCGTGGGTCACGCAATGGCATCACTTCGAACCCGACCTGATCAGCGTCGTCGAGGTGATTCGCGACGGCATCGTGCACTGGTCGGAAATCCAGATGCAGCCGGACATGGTCGTGCTGGCCGCGCCGGAGATCGCGGGGCTGCCGTACGTGGTGTCGGGGCTGATCGCGGCCGGTGCGCTGGCTGCGGCGCTGTCGACCGCGGACGGGTTGCTGCTGACGATCGCGAATGCGCTGTCGCACGACGTCTATTACTGCATGGTCGCGCCCGATGCGTCGAGCCAGCGGCGCGTGACGATCTCGAAGGTGCTGCTGCTGGGGGTGGCGCTGTTCGCGTCGTATGTCGCGTCGCTCAATACCGGGAAGATCCTGTTCCTCGTCGGCGCCGCGTTTTCGCTGGCGGCGTCGAGCTTCTTTCCGGTGCTGGTGCTGGGGGTGTTCTGGAAGCGCACGACGACGCGTGGCGCGATTGCCGGGATGGTGACGGGGTTGGCGGTGTGTGTGTACTACATCGTGTCGACTTATCCGTTCTTCACGCAGTTGACCGGGTTCGCCGGACGTACGTGGTTCGGGATCGAGTCGATCAGCTCAGGCGTGTTCGGCGTGCCGGCGGGGTTCGCGGTGGCGATCGTGGTGAGTCTGTGTGATAAGCGGCCGGATGAGTATACGCGGGCGTTGGTGGATTACATTCGGCATCCGTGAGGGGGCGAATGTCGTATCGTATGACGCGGATTAGAGCGCGGAAGTCCCGAGTTCGGCACCTTTGGTCGTTTGCATGCGACCGACATCGCAGCTTCCGTCCGTCACGTCGTTTGCATTGGGGATCGCGACGCACACATAGGCACGAATGCCGTGCGGCAACGCCACGTGTCGAAACTCGCCCACCTTGATCGTCGCGACCCGGTCAACGGCAAACTGATCGGTGATCGGCGTCGCGCCCGACGGGACCGACAGGGTCACTTCCGACGTCGCCTGGCTGGTTTGCGATTTCAGCGTCTGACTGCCGGCGATATCCATGGTCACCATGAAGCGTATGGTCGCGTGCCCTTCGGAAACGCGCTGGACGGTTACCGCGATCGTCGGCTTTGCGATGCCTGCCGTGCATTTTCCGGCAACACATTCGCGAACGGACAGGAGCGTGTGGAACGTCGGCGCGGGCTGACCGACGACTGACAGGTCGGTTGCGGCCCCGCCATCGCGTAGTGTTTTCTGCGGTGACGGAGTCGATGTGACGGCAACGGTGGTACTGATCGTCGGGTGCGACGGTGCTGTCGCGCAGGCCGCCAGCATGGCCGACGCGCCGGCCGTCATGATGAACCGCAGGCTGAATCGCATGGACGTGACTCGCGGAGCCGAAACCTCCTATATCGTCGGATCAATGCCGATCTTTAGCGTGCGGCGCTCGGCATCCATCGCGCTTCGCACGCTCGGCGATCAGTTCGGAGCGATCCGGTCGATCGGCAGGTCGATGCCGCTCAGTTTCCACGACCAGAGACCATCACGCTTGAATACCAGCGTCACCTGGTCGTCCGTTCCTTTTCGCGCAGTTGCGGTGACGGTCGACCAGTTCTTGTAGCGTACCGAATAGTCGACTTTCGGCGTCGAGTTGGCTTGATCCGGCGTCGCGCCGACATCGGAACCTGCGTGAGTCGCTTCCGTCGGGGCGGCGGAGGATGCGGGGGCCGCCGGGACATCGGCAGGGTGCGCGGGTTTGGCCGTTCCCTGAGCCATCATGGTCATGACGCCCGCCGGCGTCACCATCGTGTCGATGAGCTGATTCGCGAAACCCATCGCCACCATCATTCCCAGACCGGCGAATGAATTGCCTTTCATGTCGGGCGAATTCGCCAGTTTCGATTGCACCATGGTCAGGAATTGACCACGCAGGCTTTCGCGCAGCGACGGAAAGTCGACGTGCGACGAAAACGAGTCGGCATCCTTGTCTGCCATGGCCGATCGCATCTGATACATGGTGATGTACGGGCTCGCATAACTGGAAGCGATGCCTGCGGCGATTGCGATTCCGGCGATCGCGATTCGTGTTTTCTTTTTCATGGTCTCTACGCGTTTCGATATTGTTTATCGGGAAAGCAGTTTAACGGTCGGGCGCGGGAATGTTTGAGGCGTCGACCAAGACCGCTTCGGCAAGCCGGGGCTCATTGCGCGCGACGTGGCAGTAACGAGAGACCTCGGCGTGATGCGAGTTCATCGCCAGTTCTTGCCAGGCATGAGCAGTGGGAAGCGCAGCGACCCGGGCGACGTTCGGCCTGGTGATGGGTTGCTGATGGGCCGAGAAACAAAAAGCCCCGCAGAACATTGATTCTGCGGGGCTTTCTCGTCAATCCTGGCGGAGAGAGGGGGATTCGAACCCCCGATAGGCGATTAACCTATACACGCTTTCCAGGCGTGCGACTTAAACCACTCATCCATCTCTCCGGAAGACCGAGAGTATAGCAAACTCTGGCGGCAGCCCGCCACTCCCTTCCGCGTCGGTCAGAAATCCGTCGTCATCGACAGCCACACCGAGCGCGGGTCGCCCTGCGTCAGGTATCCGCCGATCGTCGACGACCAGTACGACTTGTTCGCGACGTTGCGCACGGTCGCGCGCAACGTCGTCTTCTTGCCGAACACGTTTGTCGCGTAGCGCGCGCCGAGGTCGAAGCGGTCCCACGCCTGGATCGACATCGTGTTCGCGACGTCCAGGTACTGCGGCCCCGTGTGGAGCCAGCGCGCGGTTAGCGTGAGCCCGCGCAGCATCGGCACGTCGTATTCGGCACCCGCGTTGAGCAGGAACGACGGCACGCCGATCGGCCGGTGGCCGTCGTTCGCGCCGCTCGCCGTGTTCTGCAGCGTCGCGTCGAGGTACGTCGCGCCGGCGATCAGCCGCACACCTTTCCACGGCTCGCCGTACACGGCCGTCTCGATGCCGCGGTGCCGCTGCGTGCCGTCGGCGCCGAACAGGTTCGTCGCCGGGTCGGTGTACGCCATCGGCTTCTCGATCTGGAACAGCGCAAGCGACGCACCGTACTTGTCGGTGTCGTAGCGGATGCCGGCTTCATATTGCTTCGACCGGTACGGCGACAGCGCCTGGCCTGCGTTGCGCGCGGTGTTCGGCGCGATCTCGCCCTGGGCGAGCGCTTCGCTGCGATTCGCGAAGATCGACACGTTGCGCCACGGCTTCACGACGAGACCGAACACGGGCGTCGTGATCGCGTCGCTGTAGACGCCCGTGACCGCGCCCGTGTAGCTGAAGTTGTCGACCGAAATCGACTGGCGGCGCGCGCCGATCGTGAACAGCACGCGGTCGTCCAGGAAGCCGAGCGTATCGGACACCGCGAGGCTGCGCAGCCAGGTCTTCGTGACCGTGCCCGGATCGTTCATGTCGCCGCCCGTGTAGGCCGTCGGCGGAGACGCGATCGGCGCGGGATCGTAGAGCGTCGTCGGGAACGCGTTCGACAGCGTGTACGCGGACTGGCTGTCGACGCGGATGAACGACGCGCCGGCCGTCACGAAGTGCGACACGGGGCCGGTCGTGAAGCGGCCGCGTACGCCGGCCTCGGCCGACTGCGCATCTTCCTTGTGCGGCACGCTCAGGCGCGAGCCGGTCGTGCCGGACGACGAGTAGGTCGGCGTGTAATAGTCGCCATGCTCGTTCGTATGGCGTGCGCCGGCCGATACGTAGGCCGTCCATGCTGGCAGGAAGTCATACTCGGCGCGCACGATGCCCACCGTGTCCTCGAGTTCGCTGAAGCTCCACGGTTGCGCATAGTTGTGCGTCGCGGACGGCACGGCGGGCAATTGATCGCCGCTGACGAGCACGACCGGGCGGCCGTTGTCGATCCGCTGCCGCTGATACAGGAAGTCGCCGGACAGGCGCAGCTTGTCGCCGCGCCAGTCGAGCGACACCGCCGTCACGTTGCTGCGGCGGCGCTCGTCGTCGACGGCCGTGTCGCCGCCGCTGATCGACTGGTTCACGCGCACGCCGAACTGGCCTTCGCTGCCGAAGCGGCGGCCGATGTCGACATGCGTGCCGAGCGAACCGGACGTGGCGCCGTCGACGGTGACGCGTGTGAGCGGCTTGTCGTCCGCACGCTTCAGTTGCAGGTTCACGCCGCCGCCGACCGCCGAGCCGTTCGGCGACGCCCCGTTCAGGAAGGCATTCGCGCCCTTGAACACGTCGACGCGCTCGACCGCATCGGTCTGGACGAGTTGCCGCGGCGTGACGCCGTACAGGCCGTTGAGCGACACGTCGTCGCCGGCAAGCTCGAAACCGCGGATGACGAATACCTGCGAGAAGTTGCCGTAGCCGGAGGCGCTGCGCACGGCCGGGTCGTTGTCGAGTACGTCGGCGAGCGTGCGCGCCTGCTGGTCCTCGATCAGTTTCGACGTATAGGTGGTCATGCTGAACGGCACGTCGCTCGCCTTTTGCCGGCCGAGCACGCCGAAATCCGCGCCGCGCGCGACCTGGCCGCCGGCGTAGGTCGGTGCGAGGTCGCCGGGCAGCGGCTCGGCCGCGCCGGTCACGTTGATCGACGGCAGCATGGCGGCATCGGACGCGGCATTGGCGTTGACGGCGGCGGAAGTCGCCTGCTGGGCCCGTGCGGCGGCCGGGAAGGTGCAGGCGAGCGCAATGCCGAAGGCAATCGGCGTGAGACGCCGGACGGGTAACGAAAGTGTCGACATGGGACGCAAATCGGGTGTAGTCGGTGATCCATCCCAGGGCGGCAAGTCGGAATCCGGGCGGCGTGACGCGTCCGTACTGTCGCGGACGTGTTTTTATCGAGCGGCGGAGTCTAGCGTAAACGAGAATCATTGTCGTTTGCGGGAGGGGCGGCCCACTATTTGAGATAACTGGGCGTTCACGGGCGATGGTGCATGATCGCTGAGGGGGCGTCGGGGCGGACTCTACGGTTTCGCGCGGGCCCCCGCGAGTCTGCTATCTTCCCGGGCATCTCATCGCTTTCCCCGCCGATTCTCCATGACCGACCGCATCGTCGCCGCCTTCGATTTCGACGGCACCATCACGACCACCGACAGCTTTCGCCATTTCGTCCGCCAGGCGGTCGGCACGCCGCGTTTCGCGTGGGCCGGGTTGCGCGCGCTGCCGTGGATCGTCGCGATGAAGGCCGGGCTGCTGTCGCGCGGCGACGCGAAGGCAAAGTTCGCGTCGTTCGCGTTCGGGCCGATTCGTGAAGACGCGCTCGATGCGCACGCGCGCACCTTCGTTGACGGTTATCTGCCGCGCCTCGTGCGTCCGGAAATGCTCGAGCGCATCCGCGAGCATCGGGCGCGTGGGCATGAAGTCGTGCTGGTCAGCGCATCGCCGTCGCTGTATCTGGAGAAGTGGGCGAAGACGGCCGGCTTCGACACGGTGCTCGCGACGCGGCTCGCGTTCGAGCGCGGCGTCTTCACCGGGCGCCTCGACGGCGAGAACTGCTGGGGGCCGCAGAAGGTCGTGCGGCTGCGCGGATGGTGGGGCAACCGGCCGCCGAAGCAGTTGTTCGCGTATGGCGACAGTCGCGGCGACAAGGAAATGGCCGAGCTCGCGAACTGGTCGTGGATTCGCGGGCAGGGGCCGATGCCGCCGATCGACGCTTGATGCGGCGCTGATGCGGCGCGCCGCCGCCGTTACGCGTCGGCCTGCGCGTGGTGCGTGCGGCGAGACGGACGATAGCCGCCCCAGCGATTCGCACGGGCGAAGGTGCCGACGTCGTTGAAGCGCACGCCCACTTCGCGCAGCGCCGCATGCGCATGGCGCGCGGTCAGTTGCCGGATGTAGAACGGATCGCGCACCACGAAATGATGAATCGCGTGCGTGCTGCCGAAATTGAAGCAGAACAGCTGGAACGGCAGCATCCACCACGGGTTCAGCACCTGCGTCTGCTGGATCACGTTGCGCGAGTCGATGTCGCCGAAATAGTGCATGTTCGAGCTGACGAAGTTGATGCAGAAGCTGCGCAAGAAGTTCGGCCCGAGCCACACCACCGCCAGGAAATCGACGACGCTCATCACGCGCTCGACGGCGGCGGGCACCGTCACCGCGACATCGAACGCATGCAGCGCGAACAGGCCGACGTGATAGACGATGAACGCGTGCCACAGCGTGTAGTACAGGTGACCGATCGGCATGTACGACGACACCTGCTCGATGCGCAACTGCAGGCGTTCGGACGGGTCCTGCACCGGTTGCGCGGCCACGTACTGCTTCACCTTGCGACGCATCGCGGCCGGCCGCAGCACGACGGCGAGCATGCCGTCCGCGATCATCAGCAGGCGCTTCACGCCCCAGCGCTCGCCGTTGGTGATGCCGTATTCCTCCAGGTCCGATTCGCCGCCCGACACCTTGTGGTGATGCAGGTGCATGCGTCGGCGCGTCCACGGGTTGATCGTGCCGGGCCGCGTGAGCCAGCACAGCGCCATCATCAGGTGATACGCCCACGGCGTCTTCTTGAAGTACATCAGGTGGATCAGGTCGTGCTCGAGCTCGTGGATCAGCGACGTGACGAACGCGGCGAGCGGCAGCGCGACGTACCACGCGATCGCGCCACGCGCATACAGCCATGCGATCGCGAGCATCGCGCTCACCGACACGGCCATCACGGTCGCGCCGACGAGGTTCTGGTTGTCGAGCAGCGGAAAGCGTGCGCGGATCGCGTCGCTCGCGGCGTTCACTTCGCGGCGGACGTACGCGACCCTGTCGGCGTCGTGGCGAAAGGCGGTTCGTGCGGGTTGGCTCATCGACCGGAATCCGTGCGGAAAGAGTGGGGCGCAATGCCGATGTGACAAGCATAGGCGCGTGCCGGAACGCAGGCGAGGGCCGTCGGTGCCAAGGGTGGTGTCATTTCGGGCCACGTTGGCCGACGCGCGGGCGCCTGAGCGGAGGTCGGCCCGCTAGAGTGCCACCGTGGTGTCATGGCGGGCCAGCGACGCTACAATCCGCCGAAACCGCTCGGGAGTTCGCCGCATGGCCTTGTCCGTTCCGGATGCCGCGCGCCAGTTGAACAAGGCGACGGTGTCGTCCGCGTATGCGCTGTTCATGCTGATGCTGGCCGAGGAGCGCGGCATCGACGGCGGCCGCATTCTCGCCGGCTCGGGCGTCGCGCGCGACCGGCTCGCGCAGCCCGATGCGCGCATCACGCCGCTGCAGCAGGCGGCGATCGTGTTCAACCTGCTCGACGCGACCGACGATCCGTCGATCGCGATCGAGATCGGCCTGCGCAGCAGCCTGACGAAAGCGGGGCTGATCGGCTTCGGGCTGATGAGCTGCGCGACGCTCGGCGAGGCGATCGCGCTCGGCATCCGCTACCTGCCGACGCGCGTGCCTTTTTTCTCGGTGCGGCTCGCGCAGCTCGACGGCATCGTCGACATCGACGTGCTCGAAGCGTTTCCGCTCGGCCGGCTGCGCCAGTTCGCGGTGGAAAACTTTCTGGTCGAAACCGCGATCCTGTTCAATTCGCTGCTGTATCCGACGCCGGGGCGCACGCTGCAGTCGCGTGCCGAGCTCCATTTCGAATGGCCGGAGCCGCCGTGGTTCGAGCGTTATCGCGCGCGGCTGCCGCGCTGCCATTTCGACGCGAGCGCGAACCGCATCCGCTGCGACGCCGCGCTGCTCGACGAGCCGATCGGCACCGCGAACGCGCAGACCGCGCAGATGATCGTCCAGCAGTGCGAGGCCGAACTCGCGCGGCTCGGCTATGCGGAGAGCATCGTCGAGCGCGTGCGCAACCTGCTGATCTGCGGGGAAGGCGGCTATCCGTCGGTCGACGACGTCGCGCGCGAACTGCATGTGTCGGCGCGCACGCTCAAGCGCAAGCTCGCCGAATACGGTGCGACCTATTCGGCGCTGCTCGACGAGATCCGGCTGCGCGACGCGCTGCGGCTGCTCGAAGGCACGCGGCTGCCGGTCGACGAGATCGCCGCGCGCGTCGGCTATACCGACCGCGCGAATTTCACGCGCGCGTTCAAGCGCTGGACGGGCGTGGCGCCGAGCGAGCGGCGCTGAACGTTGCCCCCGCATCGGCTTGCCGGTCCTCGCGCATGCGCGGATGCTTCTTCAAACCTTCAAGCTTTCAGACGATCGCGATCCAGTTCGCGCCGCGGCCGCCCGGCACGCGCGTGTGCAGCGACAGCGTGCCGTCGTCCGGCGCGATCGCATACACAGCCACGTGCTCCGACTGCTCGCCGCACGCGACGAGCCAGCGCCCCGACGGATCGATCGCGAAGCCGCGCGGCTGCGTCTCGGTGGGCGTCGCGTGGGTGGGCTCGAACGTGCCGTCTTCGTTGCGGCGGTAGCCGAGCAACCGGCTCGATGTGCGCTCGCTGACGTACGCGAAACGCTCGTCGGGCGTCAGGTGCAGATCGGCGGCCCACACGGACGGCTCGGTCGGGGCGGGCGGGCGCGCATGGCCTTGCGCGAGTTCGGCGACGGCCGGATGGCGTGCGCTCACGTGCGGGTCGCCGAGCCGGCCGGTGTCGGTGTCGCGGGCGAAGGTCGCGAGCATTCCCTGGAATTCGCTGACGACGACGAGCGTGCGGCCGTCATCCGCGAACCGCAGGTGACGCGGGCCGAAGCCGGCGGGCACGCGCGTGTCGCCGTGTTCGACCGCGCGCAGGCCGGCGGCGTCCTCGACGAGCGCGAAGCCGAACACGCGGTCCGAGCCGAGCGAGCTGACGTACGCGAAACGGTTGTCCGGCGACACGATCACCGCATGCGCGTTCGCGATGCCGCCCGCGACTTGCAGCGGCGTGCCGTCGCCGTCGCGCACGCGCCCGGCGTCGTAGAGGCTCAGCGAATTCCCGCCGTACGACGCACCGAGCAGCCAGCGGCCGCTGCGGTCGAGCGACAGGTATGCATGGCTCGCGTCGATCGCGGTCGTGCCGATGCGCGCGAGCGCGCCCGTGGCGGCGGCGACGCGGAACGCGACGATCGTTGGCTGCTCGCCGCGCGTCGCGACGTAGAGCCGCGTGCGGTCGGCCTGCACGGCGATCGGCATCGCGACGTCGGCGGCCGGATAGCGGGCGAGCGGCGCGAGCGTACCGTCGCCGGTGAGGGCGAAGGTGGCGAGGTCGCCGTCGACGGCATTCGAGACGACGACGGTCAGGCGGTCAGTGTTCGGCATGGCGGAGCATCGAGGCGTGCGAGAAAGTTTCGTCGGCCGGCTGGCCGCGCGGCGGATCGCTGCGCCGGTGCGTGCGCGCGAACAGCGCGGCGACCGCGGCGACGAGCGAAGCGATCGCGAGCGCATACAGCCCGCCCGTGATCGAACCCGTATGTTGCTTCAGATAGCCGAAGGCCGTCGGCGCGACGAAACCGCCGAGGTTGCCGACCGAGTTGATCAGCGCGATCACGGCCGCGGCCACCCGCGTATCGAGGTAGCCCTGCGGAATCGGCCAGAACAGCGACGACGCGGCCTTGAAGCCGAGCGCGGCGAAGCAGATCGACGCGAACGACCAGACCGGATCATGCGACGTCGACGCGAACAGCCCGCACGCGGCCAGCACGAGCGCGCACGCCAGCCAGCGCTGCGGATGCTTCCACTTCGACGACAGCACCGCGAAGCCGTACATCGCGCCGATCGCGATCATCCACGGAATCGTGTTGTACAGGCCGACCTGGAAATCGGTGAGCCCGCCCATCTTGCGAATGATGGTCGGCAGCCAGAACGTGGCCGCGTAGATCGTCAGTTGGATCGAGAAGTACAGGAAGCAGAACAGCATGATCTGCGGATCGCGCAGCAGCGTGGTGGCGCGCACCGGCACGTTCGAGCGGACGTCGCGCGTCGCGCGCTCCTCGTCGAGTGCGTTCTGCAGCGCCGTGCGTTCTTCGGCGGTGAGCCACGTCGCATCGCGGATATGCGATTTCAGCAGCAGCCAGCTTGCGCCGCACAGCGCGACCGAGAACAGCCCTTCGATCAGGAACATCCATTGCCAGCCTTCCAGGCCGAAGCCGCGGATCGACAGCAGCGCGCCGGTGACGGGCCCGGACAGCACCGACGCGAACGCGGAGCCGCCGAGGAAGATCGCCATCGCCTTGCCGCGTTCCTGCGGCGGCAGCCATTGCGACAGGTACAGCACGACGCCGGGGAAGAAGCCGGCCTCGGCCGCGCCGAGCAGGAAGCGCAGCGCGTAGAACGACGTGTCGTTCCACACGAACGCCATCGCGGCCGCGACGATGCCCCACGTCGCCATGATCCGCGCGAGCCAGATGCGCGCGCCGTAGCGCTGCATCAGCAGGTTCGACGGCACTTCGAACAGCGCGTAGCCGACGAAGAACAGCCCGGCACCGAGCCCGTACGCGGCCGCGCCGATGCCGATCGACGCTTCGAGGTGGCGATCGACGAAGCCGACGTTCACGCGGTCGATGTAGTTCGCGATGAACATGATCAGCACGAGCGGCAGCACGTGCCATTTCACTTTCGAGACGGCGGACGCGAGCGGGTCGCGGCCGGGCAGGGCGGACGAGGGCGGGTTCAAGGGTGTCTCCGGTCGGGTGACGGCGGACGGGGCGGCGGCCCGCGTCGGCGTCTGGATGCCGATTCAATGTAGTACGTCGTCGTATGACATGGTACGCCGGTGGACCGAGGATGACGTCACGGGTTTACCCGGAAATATCCCGCCTTCTGCATAAATATCGGGAGGGGAAGCGAGCGCTTTCACATCTGATGACGTATGACATGGAACGATGCTGCGTCCGTCGGCGGTCCTTGGGGGCGGCGTGAAATCCGCGGTCGAGGCGGCGCATTCATTCGTGCGTGGTCGATTTCCGGAGCCGCTGGAGAAAACCGATCTCGACGGGGCTGCGCTCGATACCCGTGTGTTTCACACGCTGGTGCGCATGCGGCAAGGCGTGCCGCACATGGAGCGGCGGCCACGCGATCGTGATGAACGACACGGAGGCACCCCGCAAGCCGTTTGCGGGGGAGGGCGGCTACGCTCCATTGAGTTGAAGAACGCGCTCGCGGTTGCGGCAAAATACCGGGCATGCGAACTCGCCGTGCACGCCACGCCACGCGATGCAAACGGCGGCGATTTCATACCTTGACGATGGAGCAACAGATCATGCAGGACAACCGGTACGCGCGGCACGTCTTCGCGTTCAATGGCGACGCGGACGGCCTGTGCGCGCTTCAGCAATTGCGGCTCGCCGAACGCGTGCACGGCACGCTCGTGACCGGCGTGAAGCGCGACATCCGGCTGCTCGAGCGCATCGACGCGGGTGCGGGCGACATCGTCACCGTGCTCGACGTGTCGCACGACCAGAACCGCGACGCGTGCGCGCGGCTGCTGCGCGACGGCGCGACGGTTCGTTACTTCGACCATCACTTTGCCGGCGAGCTGCCCGACCATCCGCGTTTCGACGTGCATATCGACATGGCGGCCGACGTCTGCACGAGCGCGATCGTGAACCGCTATCTCGGCGGCCGGTACGTGCGCTGGGCGATCGTCGCCGCCTATGGCGACGAACTGCCGGCGCTCGGCGACGCGCTGGCGCGCGAGCATGGCGTCGACGAAGCCGAGCGCTGCATGCTCGCCGAACTCGGGCGCTATCTGAACTACAACGCATACGGCGAGTGCGTCGGCGATCTGCATTTCGATCCGGCGACGCTCGCGGACGCGATGCTGCCGTGCATCGATCCGCTCGATTTCGTACGCGACACGGCGGTGTTCGCCGCATTGCGCGACGGTTACCGCGACGACATGGCGCGCGCGTGCGCGCTCGCGCCGCTGCGCGAGGTGCCGGGCGCGACGCTGGTCCGGATGCCCGATCATCCGTGGGCGCGGCGCGCGACCGGCATGCTCGCGAACGAGCGGATGCGCAACGCACCGCATGCAGCGCTCGCGGTGCTGTCGCCGCGCGCGGGCGGCGGGCTGGTCGTCAGCGTGCGCGTGCCCGACGGCCGGCCGATCGGCGCCGACGAGTTCTGCCGCGGCTTCGCGACCGGCGGCGGGCGCAAGCGCGCAGGCGGCATCAATCATCTGCCGGAAGACGAGTTCGACGCATTCGCCGAGCGCTTCGAGGCCGCGTTCCGGCTCGATTGACGCGACGCATCGTCGACCGGATCAGCCGGCCGCACCGGCGAGCACGGTCGGCCCGTCGAGCGGCCGTGGCCTGCCTCGGTGCGTTCGGCGTTGCGTCAGCCGTGCGCGGTGTGCACGAGCCGGTCGACGTATCCCCGACTGAGAAACCTTCCGGGCGTGCTGCCGGTCGGTAGCGCGACTTCCATCGGATTGAAGCGGATCGTGTGCTCGAGCGCGGTGTCGCACGTGGCGTGCCGGCCATGACGGCCGGCGTCGACACCGTGCAGCGCAGCCGCGACAATACGCGTCTCCTTTTGCTTTCGCCATCGAGGTGCCTGCCCGTGTCTGCCAAGCCGTCCGTTGCTCCCGCGATCGTCTGGTTCCGCGACGATCTGCGCGTGACCGATCAGCCCGCGCTGACGCGCGCGGTCGAATCCGGCCGGCCACTCGTCTGCGTGTTCGTCGACGACACGGGCGCCGGCGCCGGGCCCGCGCTCGGCGGCGCGGCGCGCTGGTGGCTGCACGGGTCGCTGGCCGGGCTCGACGCCACGCTCACGCGTCATGGCGGGCGCCTGCTGCTGTTGCGCGGCGACGCGCAGCGGGAGATCGAGCGCGTCGTCGGTGACACGGGCGCGGCAGCCGTGTACTGGAACCGCCGCTATGCGCAGCCGCAGCGCGACGCGGACGCGGCGCTGAAGGCGTCGCTCAAGGCGCGCGGCGTGGCGGTCGAGAGCAGCAACGGCAGCCTGCTGAACGAGCCGTGGGAAGTGCTGACGGGCAGCGGCGGCCCGTACCAGGTGTTCACCGCGTACTGGCGCGCGGCGCGCCGCGATCGCACGGTCGCCGCGCCGCTGCCGGCACCCGAGCGGATCGCGTTCCATCCGTGGCCGCAAGCCGTGCGCGACCGCGCGCTGGCGCTCGATGCACTTGCGTTGCGTCCGCATGCGCCGGACTGGGCCGGCGGCCTGCGCGATGCGTGGCCGGCGCCGGACGAAGCCGGCGCGCTCGCGCGACTCGACACGTTTCTGACGACCTCGCTCGCCGGCTATGCGGATGCGCGCGACCGTCCCGACCGCCCCGCGACGAGCCGGCTGTCGCCGTTCCTGCGTTTCGGCAACGTGTCGCCGCGACAGGTGTGGCATGCGGTGCAGGGCGCCGCGAATGCAGGCGGCGCGGCATATGCGGCGCACGCCGACAAGTTCCTGAGCGAACTCGGCTGGCGCGAATTCAGCTACACGCTGCTGTATCACTTCCCGGCGCTCGCGACCGACAATTTCCGTGCGCAATTCGATGCAATGCCGTGGCGCGACGATCCCGTCGCGTTACGTGCGTGGCAGCGCGGCCGGACCGGCTATCCGCTCGTCGATGCGGGCCTGCGCGAGCTGTGGACGACCGGCTGGATGCACAACCGCGTGCGGATGGTCGTCGCGTCGTTCCTGATCAAGCACCTGCTGATCGACTGGCGCGCGGGCGAAGCATGGTTCCGCGACACGCTGGTCGATGCCGATCCCGCGAACAACGCGGCGAGCTGGCAATGGGTGGCCGGCTGCGGCGCCGACGCCGCGCCGTATTTCCGCATCTTCAATCCGGTCGCGCAGGGGCACAAGTTCGACCCGGACGGCGCGTACGTGCGGCGCTGGGTGCCCGAGCTTGCCGGCCTCGACGACGCGTCGATCCATGCGCCGTGGGAAGCGTCGCCGCTGGCGCTCGAGGCGGCCGGCGTGCGGCTCGGCATCGACTATCCGGCGCCGCTGATCGAGCATGCGGCCGCGCGCGCCCGTGCGCTCGATGCGCTGGCCGCGTTGCCGAAGCGCCGCTGACCGCACGCGCCGGTTTGCCGCATCAATTGCAGAACGCGATGTGCTCGAGCAGCGCGTACGCGACACCCGAATCGAAGTAGGCCGCGCCGCACCACGCGACGAACGCGAGCGTGCCGGCGGCCAGCGCCGCGCGGATCATGCCCATGCCGCATTGCCCGATGCCGGGCGCGCGACGCGCGCGTCGTCGATCGGCAGGTGCAGCAGCGCCGCAAGCACGCCGAGCGCGATCGAGCCGAGCCACAGCGGCATGTACGAGTGCGTCGCGTCGTACACGATTGCACCGAGCCACACGCCGAAGAAGCTGCCGAGCTGGTGCCCGAAGAACACGAAGCCGAACAGCGTCGCGATGTAGCGCACGCCGAACACCTGCGAGATCACGCCGTTCGTCAGCGGCACCGTGCCGAGCCACGTGAACCCCATCACGGCCGCGAACACGTAGACGCTCGCGGGCGACAGCGGCGCGGCGACGAACGCGGCCATCGCGAGCGCGCGCACGAGGTACAGCACCGACAGCACGTACTTGCGCCGCAGCAGCCCGCCGAGATGGCCGCACGCGTAAGTGCCGGCCACGTTGGTCAGCGCGATCAGCGCGAGCGCGACACTCGCGTGGCGAGCCGGCAGTCCGTGGTCGAGCAGGTACGCGGGCAGGTGCGTCGCGATGAACGCGAGCTGGAAGCCGCACGCGAAGAAGCCCGCGTTCAGCAGCCAGAAGCCGCGATGCGCGAACGCTTCGCGCACGGCTTCGCCGATCGACTGGTCGGCGCCGGCGCCGGCGGCAGCGCCGGCCGCTTGCGCGGGCCGGTCGCGCAGCAGCACGGCGAGCGGCGCGAGCAGCGCGGCGACGAGCGCCAGCGCGATGAACGCGTGCCGCCAGCCGATGCCGCCGATCAATTCCTGCGCGACGGGCACCATGCAGAACTGGCCGAGCCCGCCGATCGCGCCGGCGACCCCGAGCGCCCAGCCGCGCCGGTCGGGCGGAAACAGGCGGCTCAGCGCGCCGTAGATCGACGCGAACGCGGAGCCCGACAGCGCGATGCCGATCACGAGCCCGGCGCCGACCGTGAACAGGCCGGTCGTGGCCGCCTGCGCCATCGTGACGAGCCCGGCCGCATACAGCAGCATGCCGGCGATGATCACGCGCACCGAGCCGAAGCGGTCGGCGATCATCCCGGTGAACGGCTGCGCGACGCCCCAGATCAGGTTCTGCAGCGCCAGCGCGAGCCCGAACGCCTCGCGCGACCAGCCGTGGTCGAGCGACACGGGCGCGAGGAACAGGCCCTGCACGTGGCGGATGCCGAGCGCGGCGCCCATGATCAGGCCGCCTGCCAGCACGGGCAGCCAGCGGCGCCGGACTTCCTGCTCGATCGGGGTCATGCGTGTCTCCGGATGAAGGCGCGCGGCGAAACGGCCGCGCTCGATCCGATTAGACGAGCGGGGCGGCCGTCGCTCAAGCGATCATTCGGTCAGGTTGGCATGCGCAACGGGAATGTGAAGGGGCGATGGCGGTTGCCGGTGGTCACGCGCATCCGCACCGCCGGCTCAGGCCGACGTCGTATCGTGCGCATGCATCGCCGCATCGCATTCGGCTGCTTCGGCGAGCATCCAGTCGCGCACGTCGGCGACTTCGCGGCGCGGGGCCGGATCGTGCTGGAACAGCCAGTAGCCGTACGTCTGCGACAGCGTCTGCGTGTGCGGCCCGAGCACCGCGAGCCGGCCGTCGGCGAGCATCGGCGCGACGAGCGCGAGCCGGCCGAGCGCGATGCCCTGGCCCGCGATCGCGGCCTGGATCACCTGGTCGTACTGGTTGAAGCGCAGCACGCCTTTCGGGCGCGCGTCGCCGAGCCCGGCCGCGTGCAGGTGCGCGTGCCACTGTAGCTGCGGTTGCGGTGGCCCGTCGAATTCGAGCAGCACGTGATCGGCGAGCGCGGCCGCGTTCGTGACCGGTCGCGCGGCGAGCGCGGGGTGCGCGACCGGCACGACGACCTCGTCGAACAGGCGCAGCGCGCCGGCCGGCGCCCGCTCGCGCGGGCAGTAGCGGATGCCGAGGTCGATGCCTTCGGCGCGCAAATCGAGTACCTTGTCGTTCGCGGCGACGCGCAGGTCGATCCCGGGCAGCCGCGCCTGCAGCCGTCCGAGCCGCGGCAGCAGCCACAGCGCGGTCACGCCGATGCTGGCGGTGATCGTCACGGGCTGGCGCTCGCGCGCCGCGGCGAGCGACGCGACGGTGTCCTGCAGGCCGAGCAGCGCCGCATCAGCGACGCGGAACAGCCGTTCGCCTTCCGGCGTGAATGAAATCTTCCGGTAGCCGCGCTGCAGCAACGTCACGCCGAGATGCGCTTCGAGCGCATGGACCTGGCGGCTGACCGCGGACTGCGTGACGCACAGATCCTGCGCGGCGAGCGTGATGCTCATGCGGCGGCCGACGGCGACGAAACCGCGGACGAGGTCGAGCGACGGGAGACGGACGAGTGGCGTTGACATGCGCGTGACTCATGCGAACGGAGCAGCAAGATTGGTTGAGAACGCGGCACGCGTCAAGTTCAATGGAGGCTGGGTGATCGCGGAGGACGGGGCGAGTAGGCGCTGAAGCGCTAACCCCGACCGACAGCGATGCATGGGGTCCAAGTAAGCGCTAAAGCGCCAACTCGGACCGACAGCGATGCATGGGACCCCAGTAAGCGCTAAAGCGCTAACTGGGGATCGACAGGAGACACGATGACGATTTCGAACGAGGAAAGCGACGCGGCGCAGGCCAGTCGCGCGGCGGGCGCGTTGCCGCCCGAGCCCGTGACGCTGCGCGCAGCCGACGGCTACGAACTGCGCGGCCATGTCTGGCGCCATCGCGGCGGCGGCGCCGTGCGGCCCGTGACGGTCGTCAATTGCGCGACGTCGGTGCGCTGCGACTACTACTTTCGTTTCGCGGCCTGGCTGTTCGCGCAGGGGCGCGACGTGCTCGTCTACGACTATCGCGGCATCGGCGGGTCGCGTCCGGCGCGGCTTGCGAAGCTCAGCGCGAACTGGCTCGACTGGGGGCGGCTCGATTGCGAGGCCGCGCTGCACTACGCGCGCGACGCGTTTCCGGGCCAGCCGCTCGATGTGGTCGCGCACAGCATCGGCGGCTGTGTGCTCGGCCTCGCCGCATCGAACGTGCACGTGCGGCATGCGGTGACCGTCGGCGCGCAGTACGCGTACTGGCGCGACTATCTGCCGGCCGAGCGGCGCCGCATGTGGTGGAAGTGGCATGTCGCGATGCCGGCGCTCGCGGCGGTGTTCGGCTACTTGCCCGCGAAGCGGCTCGGCTGGATGGAGGACACGCCGCGCGGTATCGCGCTGTCGTGGGCGCGGTCGCAGCCGCGTTTCGAGGAGGGCTACGTCGGTCGCGTGCTGGACGACAGCGGCGCGAGCCGCGCCGCGTTGCCGGCGCGCTTCGCGGGGCTGTCGGCGCCGATGCTCGCGGTCGGCATCGACGACGACGCGTTCGGCACGGTCGACGCGATCGAGCGGCTGGTCGGCTACTACACGGGCAGCAACGTCACGCATCTGCGGATCGCGCCGGCCGACATCGGCGTCGACGCGATCGGTCATTTTGCGTTTTTCCACAGCCGCTTCACCGACACGTTGTGGCCCGTCGCGCTGTACTGGCTGCAACACGGCGTGCTGCCGGCCGATGCGCCGGGCGTCGTGCACGCGCTGCATCCGGCGTCGCGCGGGCGGGTGACGGGGAGCGGCGTGCCGGGCATCGCCGCGAACGGGTGATCCAGCGTATGCGAGCATGACGCGCAGCCTCGTTCGTGTCACGAGCCTGCCGCAGCCGCCGGCCGCCGGTCGGCGCGATCGATTACCATCGGACGTTTCGTTCCAGAACACAGGCTGCCGCGCGCCGATGTCCATTCCGTCCGATTCCGCTTCTCCCGTTGAAACGCCGCACGCATGGCGCGTGCATGTACTCGACGTGCCGCCCGCCGCGGCACGGGCCGGCGTGCGGATCGCGCGCGTCGATTTCGACTGGCGCGTGCCGCTCGTGTCGCCCGCGTACGCGGCGCTGAACGACGACGAGCGCGCACGCGCCGCGCGCTTCCTGCGGCACGAGGATGCGGTACGCAGCGCCGCGACGCGCGCCGCGCTGCGCGACGTGCTCGGCGCGACGCTCGGCATCGCGCCGCACGCGGTCGAGATCGTCGTCGACGCGGCGGGGCGGCCGTCGCTGGCCCCTGCGCATCGTGCGTCGCTCGACTTCAACGTGTCGCACGCGGGCGATCATGCATTGATCGCGTGGGCGCCGGCGGGCCGCGTCGGCGTCGATATCGAGGGCTGCAACCGCGCGGCCGACTGGCGCGCGCTGACACGCGAAGTGTGCGCGCCCACCGAGGTCGCGTATCTCGACGGCCTGCCGCCCGGCGCGCGCGAGCGCGAATTCATGCGGGTATGGTCCGCGAAGGAGGCGCTGCTCAAGGCGCTCGGCACCGGCATCGTCGCCGGGTTGCGCGCGTTCGCGGTCGTGCCGCCGCGCGACGCGGCGACGCCCGCGACGACGATCGTCGAGCCCACCGCGCCTGCCGCCGGCGTCGCCGCGTTCGACGCGGCATGGCTCGACGCGGCGCCCGGCTACGCGGCGTGCGTCGCGTGGACGCGCGCGTAAGCCGGGCGTGACGCGCGGCGCTTATTCGAGCGGCGCGTCGTTCGGCGCCGCGTAACGCGCCTTGATCACGTCGCTCATCGGAAAGTCGAACGACAGGCCCTTCGGCGGCACCGGCTTCATGAACCATTTGTCGTACAGCGCGTTGATCTCGCCGCTTTTCATCAGCTGCGCGAGCACGCCGTCGACGAGCGCCTTGAACTGCGGATCGTCCTTGCGCAGCATGAACCCGTAGGCTTCCGACGATTGCGGCGTGCCGACGAGTTGCCAGTCGGCCGGCTTCGCGGCGAGCTGGCGCACGCCCGCGAGCAGCACGTCGTCCATCATGTACGCGGCCGCGCGGCCCGATTCGAGCGTGAGGCGTCCTTCGCCGTAGTCCTTCGCGCTGATGATCTGCATGTTCATCTTCTTTTCCTCGTTCATCTTGCGCAGCAGGCGTTCGGACGTCGTGCCCTGGTTCGTCACGACCGTCTTGCCGGCGAGATCGGGGAAGTCGCGGATGCCCGAGCTCGTGCGCGTGAGCAGGCGCGTCGTCGCGACGAAGAAGGTGGTCGAAAACGCGACCTGCGCATGGCGCGCGGCGAGGTTGGTCGTCACGCCGCATTCGAGATCGACGGTGCCGTTCTGCACGAGTGGAATGCGGTTCTGCGACGTGACCGGAATGAAGCGCACTTGCAGGTCGGGCTTGCCGGTGCGCGCCTTCACCGCGGCGATCACGCGGTCGCACAGGTCCTGCGAGAAGCCGATGACCTTGCCGCCCGCGTCGACATAGGAGAACGGCACCGACGTTTCGCGATGACCGATCGAAATCAGGTTGGATTGCCGGATCTTCTCCAGCGTGCCGGCCAGCGGCTCGGCGGCGACGGACGCGCCGCACGCGAGCGCGCATGCGGCGACGAGCAGGGGGCGGCCGACGCGGGCGGCGAATCGGGACGGGAAGGGCATGACGGTCTCCGTGGCGAGTGATGATTCGTATGTTGCCAAAAACAAAATAATTGCAACACATGTTAAGCGCGGGATCGCACCGACCGGCCTGCCGGGCCGCGCCGGCATCAGGGAAACTCCTGAGGCCGGAATATTGAAAAACGGGTTGTCTAGACAAGTTCCGATGGCTACACTTCAATCCATTCCGAACTTGTCTAGACAGGATTGCTCACATGATTACGTTGACCCCCGGCCACCTGACCCTCCCGCAACTGCGCCGGATCGCCCGCGAACCCGTGCAACTGAAGCTCGACCCGGCCAGCTTCGCGAAGATCGACGCGGGCGCGAAGGCCGTCGCCGACATCGCGGCGAAGGGCGAGCCGGCCTACGGCATCAACACGGGCTTCGGCCGTCTGGCCAGCACCCACATCCCGCACGACCAGCTCGAACTGCTGCAGAAGAACCTCGTGCTGTCGCACGCGGTCGGCGTGGGCGAGCCGATGGCGCGTTCGTCGGTGCGCCTGCTGATGGCGCTGAAGCTGTCGAGCCTCGGCCGCGGCCACTCGGGCATCCGCCGTGAAGTGATGGATGCGCTGATCACGCTGTTCAACGCCGACGTGCTGCCGCTGATCCCGGTGAAGGGCTCGGTCGGTGCATCGGGCGACCTCGCGCCGCTCGCGCACATGTCGGCCGTGCTGCTCGGCGTCGGGGAAGTGTTCATCCGCGGCGAGCGCGCGAGTGCGCTCGACGGCCTGCGCGTCGCGGGCCTCGCGCCGCTGACGCTGCAGGCGAAGGAAGGCCTCGCGCTCCTGAACGGCACGCAGGCGTCGACCGCGCTGGCGCTCGACAACATGTTCGCGATCGAGGACCTGTACCGCACCGCGCTCGTCGCCGGCGCGCTGTCGGTCGACGCGGCAGCCGGTTCGGTGAAGCCGTTCGACGCGCGCATCCACGAATTGCGCGGCCATCAAGGTCAGATCGACGCGGCCGCGTCGTACCGCGAACTGCTCGAAGGCTCGCCGATTAACCAGTCGCACCGCGACTGCGACAAGGTGCAGGACCCGTACAGCCTGCGCTGCCAGCCGCAGGTGATGGGCGCGTGCCTGGACCAGATGCGCCATGCGGCCGACGTGCTGCTGGTCGAAGCGAACGCCGTGTCGGACAACCCGCTGATCTTCCCGGACACCGGCGAAGTGCTGTCGGGCGGCAACTTCCACGCGGAGCCCGTCGCGTTCGCGGCCGACAACCTCGCGCTCGCCGCGGCGGAAATCGGCGCGCTAGCCGAGCGCCGCATCGCGCTGCTGATCGACGCGACGCTGTCGGGTCTGCCTCCGTTCCTCGTGAAGGACGGCGGCGTGAACTCCGGCTTCATGATCGCGCACGTGACGGCCGCCGCGCTGGCATCGGAAAACAAGACGCTCGCGCACCCGGCATCGGTCGACTCGCTGCCGACCTCGGCCAACCAGGAAGACCACGTGTCGATGGCGACGTTCGCCGCGCGCAAGCTCGCCGACATCGCGGACAACACCAAGCACATCCTCGCGATCGAACTGCTGGCCGCCGCGCAAGGCGTCGACCTGCGCGCGCCGTATCACACGAGCCCGAAGCTCGCGCCGGTGATGGAGACGATCCGCGGCAAGGTCGCGCACTACGAACTCGACCACTACTTCGCACCGGACATCGCGGTGATCGCGAAGCTGGTCGGCGAGCGCGCGTTCGCGAAAGTCGCGCCGTTCTCGTTCGCGTCGGAACAGTAAGCCGATGAGTGCGCCGGTCTACCAGGAGATCAAGGATTTCATCCTGGCCCGCATCCATGCCGGCGAGTGGGAGGAGGGCGATCAGGTGCCGTCCGAGAACGAGCTGGCGCGCGAGTTCAAGGTGGCGCGCATGACCGTCAACCGCGCGCTGCGCGAACTGACGGCCGAACAGGTGCTCACGCGCATGAAGGGCGCGGGCACCTACGTCGCGCGGCCGAAGTACGAGTCGACGCTGGTGGCGATCCGCAGTATCTCCGAGGAAGTCGGCGCGCGCGGGCATGCGTACCGCGCGAGCGTGCTCGGGCTCGACACGATCCGCGCCGACGAGGCCCTCGCCGACGAGATGCAGGTGGCCGTGCGCACGAAGCTGTTTCATTCGCAGGTGCTGCACTTCGAGAACGACGAGCCGGTGCAGCTCGAAGAACGGTGGGTGAATCCGGCGGTCGCGCCGGATTACGCCGAGCAGGACTTCACGAACACGACGCCGAACCAGTACCTGATGCGCGCGGCGCCGCTGCAGCGCGTCGAGTACCGGATCGAAGCGGCGGCCCCGGCGCCGGAGCGGCGCGAGCAGCTGCGGATGGACGGCGTCGAGCCGTGTCTGGTTTTACATCGGCGCACCTGGTCGCAGGGCGTCGTCGCCTCGGTGGCGAATCTGTGGCATCCCGGCAGCCGTTATCGCTTCACCGGGCATTTCTGATTCCTATTTGATCTTCAATTTCCTTCGGGAGCAGTCGTCATGAACCATCCGAAACACATCGATCCCCGTCTCGATCCGACGCGCACGATCCGCGCGCCGCGCGGCAGCGAAAAGACCTGCAAGACCTGGCTGGCCGAAGCGGCCTACCGGATGATCCAGAACAACCTCGACCCGGAAGTCGCCGAGCATCCGCATGCGCTCGTCGTGTACGGCGGTATCGGCCGTGCGGCGCGTAACTGGGAATGCTACGACCAGATCCTCGCGTCGCTGAAGGATCTCGAGGAAAACGAAACGCTGCTGATCCAGTCGGGCAAGCCGGTCGGCGTGTTCCGCACGCACAAGGATGCGCCGCGCGTGCTGCTCGCGAACTCGAACCTGGTGCCGCACTGGGCGAACTGGGATCACTTCCACGAGCTCGACCGCAAGGGCCTGATGATGTACGGCCAGATGACGGCCGGCAGCTGGATCTACATCGGCAGCCAGGGCATCGTGCAGGGCACCTACGAAACCTTCTTCTCCGTCGCGAACCAGCACTTCAACGGCGATCCGTCGGGCCGCTGGATCCTGACGGGCGGCCTGGGCGGGATGGGCGGCGCGCAGCCGCTGGCCGCGACGATGGCCGGCTTCTCGATGATCGCGGTCGAATGCGACGAGACGCGCATCGACTTCCGCCTGAAGACGCGCTACGTCGACAAGAAGGCGACGACGCTCGACGAAGCGCTCGGCATGATCGAGGAAGCGAAGCGCACCGGCAAGCCGGTGTCGATCGGCCTGCTCGGCAACGCGGCCGACGTGTTCGCGGAACTCGTCACGCGCGGCATCACGCCGGACTGCGTGACCGACCAGACGAGCGCGCACGACCCGATCAACGGCTACCTGCCGCAAGGCTGGACCGTCGCGCAATGGCGCGAAGCGCAGAAGGTCGACCCGCAGAGCATCGTGAAGGTCGCGAAGCAGTCGATGGCCGTCCAGGTGCGTGCGATGCTCGCGCTGCAGGAACGCGGCGCGGCGACGCTCGACTACGGCAACAACATCCGCCAGATGGCGCTGGAAATGGGCGTCGAGAACGCGTTCGACTTCCCGGGCTTCGTGCCGGCGTACATCCGCCCGCTGTTCTGCGAAGGCAAGGGCCCGTTCCGCTGGGTCGCGCTGTCCGGCGATCCGGAAGACATCTACAAGACCGACCAGAAGGTGAAGGAGCTGATCCCCGACGATCCGCACCTGCACAACTGGCTCGACATGGCGCGTGAGCGTATCGCGTTCCAGGGCCTGCCGGCGCGGATCTGCTGGGTCGGCGTGAAGGATCGCTATCGCCTCGGCCAGGCGTTCAACGAGATGGTGAAGAACGGCGAACTGAAGGCGCCGATCGTGATCGGTCGCGATCACCTCGATACGGGTTCGGTCGCGAGCCCGAACCGCGAGACGGAATCGATGAAGGACGGTTCGGACGCCGTGAGCGACTGGCCGCTGCTGAACGCGCTGCTGAACACCGCGGGCGGCGCATCGTGGGTGTCGCTGCACCATGGCGGCGGCGTCGGCATGGGCTTCTCGCAGCACTCGGGCGTCGTGATCGTCGCCGACGGCACGGCTGACGCGCACGAGCGTCTCGGTCGCGTGCTGCTGAACGATCCGGCCACGGGCGTGATGCGCCATGCGGATGCCGGCTACGAACTCGCGCAGCAGACGGCCCGCGAAGCCGGCCTGAAGCTGCCGATGCTCGGCCGCTGAGCATGACGGCGCTCGACCACGCGCCGGGGAATGCGACGCTGGCCGTCGCGCTGATCCGCGCGGCGGATCTCGTCGCGTCGCCGTGGAAGAACGGTGGCGGCGTGACGCGTGAAATCGGCGCGTTCCCGCCCGGCGCGGCGCTCGATACGTTCGCGTGGCGCGTGAGCGTCGCCGACGTGGGCACGGCCGGGCCGTTCTCGCGTTTCGACGGCATCGACCGCACGCTCGTGCTGCTGTCCGGCGCGGGCATGACGCTGGCCGAGGAGGGCGGCACGCGCCACGTGCTCGATGCGCCGCTCGCCCGCGCGGATTTCGCGGGCGAGACGGCGATCGACGCGACGCTGCACGACGGCGCGACGCGCGACTTCAACCTGATGACGCGCCGTTCGGCCGCGCGTGGCGCACTCGACGTGTGGCGCGCGGGCGTGCACCGCGTCGCGCCGGCCGATACCGTGCTGCTGTTTTGCGCGGCCGGTGCGGTGAGCGTCGACCTCGACGGCACGCACTACGCGCTGGAAGACATGGACACGTTGCGGCTCGACGGGCCGCGGCGTGCGTTTGACGTCGTCGTGAGCGGAGGCGGCGCACTGCTGGCCGTCTCGCTTGCCGTCGGCGAACGAGACTGAACGCATGAAACCGACTGTCTGGCATCACCTGAGGCTGTGTCCGCACGGCCATCCCGACGAGACGATCGACGACGCGGCGATCGCCGTCGACGAAACCGGCACGATCGCGTGGCTCGGCGCGTTGTCCGCGCTGCCGCACGGTTACGCGCACTGGCAGCGCGAGGACCTGCACGGCGCGTGGGTGACGCCGGGCCTCGTCGATTGCCATACGCACCTCGTGTACGGCGGCACGCGCGCCGACGAATTCGCGCAACGCCTCGCGGGCGTCAGCTACGAGGAAATCGCGCGGCAGGGCGGCGGGATCGTGTCGACGGTGCGCGCGACGCGCGCGGCCGACGAGACGACGCTGTTCGTGCAGGCCGCCGCGCGCCTGCAGCCGCTGCTCGCCGAAGGCGTGACCGCGATCGAGATCAAGTCGGGCTACGGGCTCGACCTCGCGAGCGAGCGCAAGATGCTGCGCGTCGCGCGCCAGCTCGGCGAGCGCTTCCCGGTCACCGTCCATACGACCTTCCTCGGCGCGCATGCGCTGCCGCCGGAATACGCCGGCCGCGCGGACGAATACATCGACGAAGTGTGCGACCGCATGCTGCCGACGCTGGCCGACGAAGGGCTCGTCGACGCGGTCGACGTGTTCTGCGAACGCATCGGCTTTTCGCTCGCGCAGACCGAGCGCGTGTTCGAGGCCGCGACGCGGCGCGGGCTGCCGGTGAAGCTGCATGCGGAGCAACTGTCGAATGCGGGCGGGACGGCGCTCGCCGCGCGTTACCGCGCGCTGTCCGCCGACCATCTGGAATTTCTCGACGAAGCGGGCATCGAGGCAATGAAGGCGGCCGGTACGGTAGCCGTGCTGCTGCCCGGTGCGTACTACTTCATCCGCGAAACGCAGCTGCCGCCGATCGAGCTGCTGCGCAAGCACGGCGTGCCGATCGCGCTCGCGACCGATCACAACCCCGGCACGTCGCCGCTCGAATCGTTGCTGCTGACGCTGAACATGGGCTGCACGCTGTTCCGCATGACGGTGCCCGAGGTGCTGCAGGGCGTCACGCGCCATGCGGCCGCGGCGCTGGGCCGCGCGGATCGCCACGGCGCGCTCGAGGTCGGTCGCCAGGCCGATTTCGCCGTGTGGTCGGTCGGCTCGCTGGCCGAGCTGGCGTACTGGATCGGCCGGCCGCTGTGCGAGCAGGTCGTACGCGGCGGCACGACCGTGTTTCGCCGGATGAACGGATAAGTTTGACGACGGACCGGGCTCGGTACGTGACGTACCGAGCCCGGCCGACGCTTTGCAGGGGACCGGAGCCGGTGCGCAACGGGCGCACTCCGGTCGATCGCCGCAAGGCTGGCGCTGGCGCGACGCGCTCGCGCCTGCCGGCTGCGGCACCGGGCCGGACGGGATTGCTCAAGCGCTCGATCCGGTCGATGAGGACACGCAATGACCGACACCCTGTTGTTCGCGGACCATGCCTATCTGCCCGAGGGCTGGCGCCGCAACGTGCTGCTGCGCTGGGACGCCGCCGGCACGCTGACCGACGTGACACCCGACACCGATGCGCCGGCAGGCGTCGCGCGCGCGGCCGGGCCGGTGCTGCCCGGCATGCCGAACCTGCATTCGCACGCGTTTCAGCGCGCGATGGCGGGGCTCACCGAATACCGCGCGAATCCCGCCGACAGCTTCTGGAGCTGGCGCGACCTGATGTACCGCTTCGCGCTGAAGATCACGCCCGACGCGCTCGCGGCGATCGCGCGCTGGCTGTATGTCGAGATGCTCAAGTGCGGCTACACGTCGGTGTGCGAATTCCATTACGTGCATCACGCGCAGGACGGCTCGCGCTATCCGCAGATCGCGGAGCTCGGCACGCGCGTGATCCACGCCGCGCGCGCGGCCGGCATCGGCATCACGATGCTGCCGGTGTCGTACCAGTTCGCCGGCTTCGGCGACAAGCCGCCGCGCGACGACCAGCGCCGCTTCATCAACACGCCCGACGGCGTGCTCGAACTGCTCGACGCGATGCGTCGCGTGGCGCCGGAACATGGCGGGCTGCGCTATGGCGTCGCGCCGCACTCGCTGCGCGCGGTGTCCGAGAACGGGCTGCGTGTGCTGCTCGAAGGGTTGCCCGGCGATGCACCGGTGCATATCCACATCGCCGAGCAGACGGCTGAAGTCGACGACTGCGTGCGCGCCTACGGCGCACGCCCCGTGCAATGGCTGCTTGATCGCTTCGACGTCGATGCGCGCTGGTGCCTCGTGCATGCGACGCACGTCGACGCGGCCGAGACGGCGGCGCTCGCGAAGCGTCGCGCGGTCGCGGGCCTGTGCCTGACGACCGAAGCGAACCTCGGCGACGGCGTGTTCCCGGCCGTCGACTATCTCGCGCAGGGCGGCGTGATCGGCATCGGCTCGGACAGCCACGCGTCGGTCGACTGGCGCTCGGAGCTGCGCCTGCTCGAATACGGGCAGCGGCTCGTGCACCGCGCGCGCAACGTGCTGGCGAGCGACACGCAGGCGCACGTCGCCGATCGCCTGTTCGATGCGTCGCTCGCGGGCGGCGCGCAGGCGAGCGGGCGGCGCATCGGTGCGCTACGCGCAGGCTGCCGCGCTGACTGGCTCGTGCTCGATCCCGATCATCCGGCGATCGCCGAACACGACAGCGCCGCATGGCTGTCGGGCATCGTGTTCGCCGAGCACGGCGAGACGCCGGTGCTCGACGTCTACACGGGCGGCGAGCGCGTCGTGAGCGGCCGCCGCCATCGCGACGAAGCCGCCGCGTATGCCGACTACCGCGCCGCGCTGGCGCAACTGCTGCGCTGAACGCGCGGCAACCGGCGCACGCGTCATGCGTGCGCCGGCCGACTCTTACGGTGAGGCGACATGACTGAACAACCGGCTGTATTCACGCTGAAGCAGGGCACGCTGCCGCTGCTGATCTCGATTCCGCACGCAGGCACGCACATTCCCGACGACATCGCCGCGACGATGACGCCCGACGCGCGCTTCGTCGACGATTGCGACTGGCATCTCGAGCGGCTGTACGGCTTCGCGGCCGATCTCGGCGCATCGATCCTCGTGCCGTCGCATGCGCGTTACGTCGTCGACCTGAACCGTCCGCCCGACAACGAGAACTTGTATCCGGGGCAGGACACGACGGGGCTCGTGCCGGTCGATACGTTCGACAAGGCGCCGCTGTATCCGGCCAACGCGCTGCCCGGCAACGACGAGATCATGCGTCGCCGCGATCGCTACTGGCTGCCGTATCACGACGCGCTGCAACGCGAGATCGCGCGCCTGAAAGGCGAACACGGTCGCGTGCTCGTATGGGAAGCGCATTCGATCCGCTCGCACGTGCCGCGTTTCTTCGACGGCCGCCTGCCGGACTTCAACTTCGGCACGTCGAGCGGCGCGAGTGCGGCGCCCGGTCTCGCGGAAGCGCTGGCCGCGCGCGTGCTCGCACACGGCGGCTATACGGCCGTCGCGAACGGGCGTTTCAAGGGCGGCTACATCACGCGTCACTATGGCGTGCCCGAGACCGGCGTCGAGGCCGTCCAGCTCGAACTGTCGCAGATCACCTACATGGAAGAGACGCGTCCGTACGCATACGACGAAGCGCGTGCAGCGCGGATCGTGCCGCTGCTGCAGACGCTCGTCGAAACCGCGCTCGCGCATCGTTGAACGCGGGCTGCCTCCATGCGGCAGCGCGGTGGGGCAGTGCGCTCCGCCCCGTCGGCACATAGCAGGCAAGCCGACGCAATGCACAAAACGGCATCGATCCGGCGCGATCGATGCCGTTTTTTTGTCTGACCGATGTCGTCATCGACCCCTGAAAATTTGACGCAATTTTTAAGTGATATAAGCTGAATGTCAGGAAGTCGTCACGCGCGCGCCGGCGGCGAGGCCATCGACGATGGCCGGACTGCGCCGGAATGCGCTGCGAGACATCTTGCTGACGTGTCGCCACGCGGCATTGCGACACGTGTCCTGCCTCCATCAGTCAGTCGAGTACGATCGTGAAAGCCGCCAGCCCTTCGATACGCCGGACGCGAAGTCCGTCGGCGGGCGCGCCGCCTCAGGCCGGGCCGAACCGGCATGCTGATCGCGGCACGCGCGCCGCCCCGTTACGCGAGCCTCGCTTCTTCGCCATTTCCCATTGCGGCCCGCGCCGCTTCAATCTCGTGACCGCGCACCTGTGCAGCGCGGTGCAGTGCGACGGCAGCGCATCGTTGTTGCCCTAGCGCCCCTTTCCGCTTCCGTCCGGGGCCGTACCGCCGGTTGCCGCGGCATTCGCGCGGCAGGATCGCGCCTGCGCCGGCGTTGGCGCTGCGCGATTGTCCGCGTGTGCGGCGTACCCGCGAACCTGCATCGTTGCGCGCGCGAGCGTGTCGCGCGCCATCACCGGAGAGACGCCGATGCGCGCACGACCGATCGTAGCCGTCACCGCCGACCGCATCTTGCGCGGCGCCCATCCGAACCACACGGCGGGTGAGAAGTACCTCGCCGCCGTCGTCGACGGCGCCGGCGCGCTGGCGTTCGTGCTGCCCGCGCTCGGCGCGCGGCAGCCGGCCGACGCGATCGTCGCGGCAATCGACGGGCTGCTGTTGACCGGCAGCTATTCGAACGTCGAACCGCATCATTACGGCGGCACCGCCAGCGCGCCCGACACGCTGCACGATCCGGCGCGCGACGCGACCGCGTTGCCGCTGATCCGCGTGGCGATCGACGCAGGCGTGCCGGTGCTCGCGATCTGCCGCGGCATGCAGGAGCTGAACGTCGCGTACGGCGGCACGCTGCATCAGCGGCTGCATGCGACGACCGGTTTCGACGACCATCGCGAACGGCCGGCCGATCCGCTCGAACGGCAGTACGGTCCCGCGCACGTCGTGCAGCTCGCGCCAGGCGGCCTGCTGCAGCGGGTCGCGCGCGGCGCGCACGAGGCGACGGTCAATTCCCTGCACGACCAGGGCATCGCGCGGCTGGGCACCGGGCTCGCGGTCGAAGCGAGCGCGCCCGACGGGCTCGTCGAGGCCGTCAGCGTGCGCGGCGCGCGTGCATTCGCGCTGGGCGTGCAGTGGCATCCCGAATGGCGCTACGCGGAGCAGCCGCTGTCGCGCGACATCTTCGCGGCATTCGGCGCGGCGTGCCGCGCGCGCATGACGCACCGCATGCATGCTGCTGGCGGCGCGACGCCGTCGCCGGCCGCATCCGACATCGACATCGACCAACGAGGCCGATCATGCAACCCGAACTGAGCGAATTCCTGCGACAGCACCGTATCACCGAAGTCGAGGCGATCATTCCCGACATGGCCGGCATCGCGCGCGGCAAGATCATTCCGCGCAACAAGTTCGAATCCGGCGAATCGATGCGCCTGCCGCAGGCCGTGATGGTGCAGACCGTCACCGGCGACTATCCGGAGGACGGCACGCTGACCGGCGTGACCGATCCCGACATGGTGTGCGTGCCCGATCCGTCGACGATCTGCCTGATCCCGTGGGCGGTCGATCCGACCGCGCAGGTGATCCACGATTGCGTGCATTTCGACGGCTCGCCGGTCGAGATCTCGCCGCGCTACGTGCTGCGCCGCGTGCTCGACCTGTACGAGGCGAAGGGCTGGAAACCCGTGGTCGCGCCCGAGCTCGAGTTTTATCTGGTCGACATGAACGCCGACCCCGACCTGCCGCTGCGTCCGCCCGTCGGCCGCACGGGGCGGGCGGAAACGGGCCGCCAGTCGTATTCGATCGAGGCGGTCAACGAGTTCGATCCGCTGTTCGAGGACATCTACGAGTACTGCGAAATGCAGGGGCTCGATATCGAGACGCTGATTCACGAAGTCGGCGCCGCGCAGATGGAGATCAACTTCGTGCATGGCGACGCGCTGCCGCTGGCCGACCAGGTGTTCCTGTTCAAGCGCACGGTGCGCGAGGCCGCGCTGCGTCACAACATGTATGCGACCTTCATGGCCAAGCCGATGGAAAACGAACCGGGTTCCGCGATGCACATTCATCAGAGCCTTGCGGACATGCGCACCGGGCGCAATCTGTTCGCCGACGAAAACGGCGCCGTGTCGCCGCTGTTCCGCAGCTATCTGGCGGGGTTGCAGAAGTACACGCCGGCGCTGATGCCGATCTTCGCGCCTTACATCAATTCGTACCGCCGCCTGTCGCGTTTCATGGCCGCGCCGATCAACGTGCAGTGGGGCTACGACAACCGCACGGTGGGCTTTCGCATTCCGCAGTCGAGCCCGATCGCGCGCCGCATCGAGAACCGGATTCCGGGCGTCGACTGCAACCCGTACCTCGCGTTCGCGGCGACGCTCGCCGCCGGCTATCTCGGCATGACGCAACAGCTCGCGCCGACCGAGCCGATCGCATCGGACGGCTACGACCTGCCGTACCAGCTGCCGCGCAACCTCGAGGAAGGCATCTCGCTGATGGCCGCGTGCGAGCCGCTCGCCGGCATCCTCGGCGACAAGTTCGTGAAGGCCTACCTGGCGTTGAAGGAAACCGAATATGAAGCGTTCTTCCGCGTGATCAGCTCGTGGGAACGCAGGCACTTGCTGCTGCACGTATAAGCGTGCGGCGCTGTTTGACGGAGAAAACATGACCGATCGAAATGAAGCTTTTCCGCCGCGCTCGACCGCCGATTTTCGCGCGCTCGATGCCGCCCACCACATCCACCCGTTCTCCGACATGGGCGCGCTCAACCGCGCCGGCAGCCGCGTGATCGTGAAGGCCGACGGCGTCTATCTGTGGGACTCGGACGGCAACAAGGTGATCGACGGGATGGCCGGCCTGTGGTGCGTGAACGTCGGCTACGGCCGCAAGGAGCTCGCCGACGCCGCGTATCGCCAGATCCAGGAACTGCCGTTCTACAACACGTTCTTCAAGACCACGCATCCGCCGGTGATCGAGCTTTCCGCGATGCTCGCGGAAGTGACGCCCGCCGGCTTCAACCACTTCTTCTATTGCAACAGCGGCTCGGAAGGCAACGACACCGTGCTGCGTCTCGTGCATCAATACTGGCGCGTGCAGGGCAAGCCGCAGAAGAAGGTCGTGATCTCGCGCAAGAACGGCTATCACGGCTCGACGATCGCGGGCGGCACGCTCGGCGGGATGGGCTACATGCACGAGCAGATGCCATCGAAGGTCGAGCACATCGTGCACATCGACCAGCCGTATTTCTTCGGCGAAGCGGCAACCGGCGAGACGCCCGAAGCGTTCGGCCTCGCACGCGCGCAGCAGCTCGAAGCGAAGATTCTCGAACTCGGCGCGGAGAACGTCGCGGCATTCATCGGCGAGCCGTTCCAGGGCGCGGGCGGCGTGATCTTCCCGCCGTCGACGTACTGGCCGGAGATCCAGCGGATCTGCCGCAAGTACGACATCCTGCTGGTCGCCGACGAAGTGATCGGCGGCTTCGGGCGCACCGGCGAATGGTTCGCGCACCAGCACTTCGGCTTCGAGCCGGACCTGGTCACGATGGCGAAGGGCCTCACGTCGGGCTACGTGCCGATGGGCGCGGTCGGCATTCACGAGCGCGTCGCGCGCCCGATCATCGACAACGGCGAATTCAATCACGGCCTCACGTACTCGGGGCACCCGGTGGCGGCGGCCGTCGCGGTCGCGAACCTGAAGCTGCTGCGCGACGAGGGGATCGTCGAGCGGGTGAAGACCGACATCGGGCCGTATTTCCAGCGCCGGCTGCGCGACACGCTGGGCGACCATCCGATCGTCGGGGAGATCGCGGGAGCGGGGCTGGTTGTGGGTGTTCAACTGGCGCGCGACCGGAGCCGGCGCGAGCGCTTCGGCGCGGACGTCGATGTCGGCACGATCTGCCGCGACTTCTGCTTCAACGGCAACCTGATCATGCGCGCGACCGGCGACCGGATGCTGCTGTCGCCGCCGCTCGTGATTCGCGAGGCGGAGGTCGACGAGATCGTCGACAAGGCGAAGCGCGCGTTCGACGCGACGGCGGAGCGGGTGGGGCACGGACGGTAAGCCGGTACCTGCGTGCGGCGTGGCGTCGAATGACGTGGCGCCCGCGTCGCGGGACACGCGCGACGCCAAAACGAAAAGGGCTTGCGTCGTGAGACGCAGGCCCTTGAATTCTTTGGTGGGCGGTACTGGGATCGAACCAGTGACCCCTGCCGTGTGAAGGCAGTGCTCTACCGCTGAGCTAACCGCCCAAAGAAGAATCAAATTATGTCAGAGATTTTGGGGCTCGTAAAGCCCTTTCTGCAAATTTTTTCAAATAGCCGCAAGCACCGGATCGCGAGCCGCGCGCTCAGCCCGCCAGCGCAGGCAGCGCGTCGATCGACGCGCGCACGTAGCCGGCGAAGCGCAGCGCCACCGGTTCGGCGGTGCCGCTGCGTTTCAGCGCGAGCGTGCGCGATTCGAGCGACGCATCCTTCAGCGGCAGGAACGCGAGCCGGTCGCTTTTCGCCTGCTGCAGCACGCGCGGCACCAGCGCGATGCCCATCCCGAACTCGATCATCGACAGGATCGTCTGCCACAGCCGCGCCTCGTGGCGGATCAGCGGACTGAATCCCGCGTTCACGCACTGCGCGATGATCAGGTCGTGATAGTGCGGAGCGGCGTCGCGCGGAAACAGGATGAACGGTTCGGTCGCGAGCGTGGCGAGCGCGACCTGCCTGCGCCGCGCGAGCGGATGCGCGGCCGGCAGGCAGCACACGAACGGCTCCGCATAGACGGCCACCGATTCGACCTCGGGCGGGAAGTGGCCCCAGTGCGCATAGCCGAGATCGATCTGGCCGCGCTGGATCGCCTGCACCTGCGCGTGCGTGTTCATCTCGCTCAGCACGACCTCGACGCCCGGATAGTCGGCCTCGAAGCGCCGCACGGCGTCGGGCAGCCCGCGATACAGCATCGAATGGACGAAGCCGATCCGCAGCCGGCCGGCGAGCCCCGACGCGGAGCGCACCGTCAGGCGCTCGGCTTCGTCCGCCTGCAGCAGCAGCCGGCGCGCTTCGCCGAGCAGCACCTCGCCCGCGTTGGTCAGCGCGACCGTCTTGTTGGTGCGCGAGAACAACTGCACGCCGAGCGCGTCCTCGAACTTGCGGATGTCGAAACTCAGCGCCGGCTGCGAGATGAACAGGCGCTTCGCCGCGCGCCCGAAATGCAGCTCCTCGGCGACCGCCACGAAGTAGCGCAACTGCCTCAGTTCCACGGTGTCTCCTCCCGGCGTCGGCATCGATAAGCGATCTCTATCGTACCGGACAAATCCTGTATTGGACGCTTATCGATCGCGCGCCTACGCTCTGCGGGAGGCTCGATGCAGGGCCGGCCGGGCGCTGCGGCGCGCGGCCCGGTCGCTGCACCGGCAACCCAGGAGACGCACGCATGAACGACACCGCTCGCACGCCGGACACCGGCGCATCCAATATCCCCGATACCCGGGGCATCAATTTCTTCACCCTCGATCCCGATCTCGGCGCGTTGCTGAAGCTGCATCTCGGCGACGCGCACTATGCCGAACTCGAGCCGCGGCTGCGCGCGCTCGGCGCGCGCGTGTCGGGCGAACTCGACGAGTGGGCGTCGCGCGCGGACAAGCATCCGCCCGTGCTCGAGCATCGCAACCGGCGCGGCGAGGCCGTGCAGCGGATCGACAAGGACCCGGCGTACGTCGCGCTCGAACGCGTCGCGTATGCGGAGCTCGGGCTCGCATCACTGAGCCATGGAGCCGAAACCGTGCCGCCGCTCGTCAAGTACGCGCTGACGTTCCTGTTCGTGCAGGCGGAATTCGGGCTGTGCTGCCCGGTCAGCATGACCGATTCGCTGACGCGCACGCTGCGCCGCTTCGGCGATCCCGCGCTCGTCGCGCGCTACCTGCCGCGGCTCGCCTCGCGCGACTTCGACACGCTGTACCAGGGCGCGATGTTCATGACCGAGCAGGCGGCCGGCTCCGACGTCGGCCGTATCGCGACGCGCGCGACCAGCGAAACCGACGCGCACGGCGAGACCGTCTGGCGGCTGACCGGCGACAAGTGGTTCTGCTCGAACGCGGACGCCGATCTCGCGATGGTGCTCGCACGGCCCGACGGCGCGCCGGACGGCATCAAGGGCCTCGCGCTGTTCCTGCTGCCGAAGACATTGCCGGACGGCACGCGCAACCGCTACCGGATCGTGCGCCTGAAGGACAAGCTCGGCAGCCGTTCGATGGCCAGCGGCGAGATCGCGCTCGAAGGTGCGCAGGCGTACCTGATCGGCGAGATCGGCCGCGGCTTTCACCAGATGGCCGACATGATCAACATGTCGCGGCTGTCGAACGGCGTGCGCGCGGCGGGGCTGATGCGGCGCGCGCTGAACGAAGCGCTGCACGTCGCCGCGCATCGCGAGGCATTCGGCCGCAAGCTGATCGAGATGCCGCTGATGCAGCGCCAGTTGATGAAGATGCTGCTGCCGGCCGAGGCCGCACGCGCGATGTTCATGCAGATCGCGCTGCTGCTGCCGCAGGCCGACGCGGGCGACGAGCAGGCCGCGCGCTGCGTGCGGATCCTGACGCCGCTGATCAAGTTCCGCGCCTGCCGCGACGCGCGCCGCGTGACGGGCGACGCGATGGAAGTGCGCGGCGGCACCGGCTATATCGAGGAATGGAGCGATGCGCGGCTCGTACGCGACGCGCATCTCGGTTCGATCTGGGAAGGGACGAGCAACATCGTCGCGCTCGACGTCGCGCGTGCCGCGCAACGCGAGCATGCGCTCGACGCGCTGCGGACGTTCCTCGGCGATCGTCTGGGCGCGGCGCCGCTGCCCGAGGCGAGCCGCACGGCGCTGCGGCGCATCCTTGTACGGGCATGCGATGCACTTGCGAGGGTGGCCGGGGAAGGCGACGACGCGCGCGTGCGGCAGGCCGCGTCCGCGCTGTATTACGCGAGCGCGGCCGTGCTGATGGCCTGCGAGGGCGCACGGCTCGCGCCGGATTTCCGGCGTCTCGCGCTCGCGCACCTGATCGTGCGGCACAAGCTGCTGCCTGTCGATCCGCTCGCGCCGGCCCCGCGCGACGACGAATCGGCCGCGTCCGACGCGCTGCTGCGCGGCCTGCCGGTCGCGCTCGACATGGCGCTCGACCTGCTGCCGGAGGTCGAGCGATGAACCCGACGCGTGGCGCACTGGACGGCCTGAAGGTCGTCGACCTGAGCCGGGTGCTCGGCGGCCCGTACTGCACGCAGGCGCTCGCCGACCACGGCGCGACGGTGGTCAAGATCGAGCCGCCCGCCGGCGACGAGACGCGTGGCTGGGGGCCGCCGTTCCTCGGCGACACGGCGTGGTACTTCATGGGCGTGAACCGCAACAAGGAAGGGCTCGCGCTCGACCTGTCGCACGACGAAGGGCGCGCGATCCTGTGGCGCCTGCTCGAAGAAGCCGACGTGCTCGTCGAGAATTTCAAGCCCGGCACGCTCGCGCGCTGGGGGATGGACTACGCACGCGACCTGCAGCCGCGCTTGCCGCGCCTGATCCACTGCGCGGTGACGGGCTTCGGCGCCGACGGTCCGCTCGGCGGGCTGCCGGGCTACGACGCGGTGATCCAGGCGATGGCCGGGCTGATGAGCGTGAACGGCGAACGCGACGGCGACGCGACCCGCATCGGTTTGCCGATCGTCGACATGGTCACGGGGCTCAACGCGCTCGCCGGCATCCTGCTGGCGCTCGCGGAGCGCGAGAAGAGCGGGCGCGGGCAGTCGATCGACGTCGCACTGTACGACTGCGGCGTGTCGCTGCTGCATCCGCACCTGCCGAATTTCTTCGGCTCGGGCCGCGTGCCGGAACGCAGCGGCAACGCGCATCCGAACATCGCGCCGTACGACAGCTACCGCACGGCGACCGTGCCGATCTTCCTCGCGGTCGGCAACGACCGGCAGTTCGCACGGTTGGTCGCGCATCTCGGCGCGCCGGCGCTCGCCGCCGATCCGCGCTTCGTCGACAACCGCAGCCGCTGTGCGCACCGGCCCGAGCTGAAGGCCGAACTGGAAGCGCGGCTCATCGCGCACGCGTGCGAGCCGCTCGCGCGCGACCTGATGGCGGCCGGCGTGCCGTGCGGGCCGGTGCGCACGGTGGCCGACGTCGCGCACGATCCGCATGCGCTACATCGCAACCTGTTCGTCGAGATCGGCGCGTATCGCGGCACCGCGTCGCCGGTGAAGCTGTCGCGCACGCCGGCCACCTACCGGTCGGCGCCGCCCGCGCTCGGCCGCGACACGCGCGCGGTGCTCGACCGGCTCGGCGTCGATCGCGTGCTTCAGCAACAACTGCTCGATGCCGGCGTGCTGAAGACGGCAGCCGGCGAGTCGCCGCCCGACTGACACGACGCCGCCGGCCGGCGGCGTGATGCCGGCCACCCGGGAAAGGCGCGCGCGAGTCGCGCCCCCGATCATCACAATATGGAGACATCGATGAGCCGTCCGCAATCCCCGCCCGCAGCACAACCGCGGCCCGGCCGCGCCGCCCTCGCGGCGTTCGTCGGCACCACGATCGAGTGGTACGACTTCTACATCTACGGCACGGCCGCGGCGCTCGTGTTCGGCAAGGTGTTCTTTTCGAGCACGATGGACCCCGGCGTCGCGACGCTGCTCGCGTTCGTCACGTTCTGGGCCGGCTTCGCCGCGCGGCCGCTTGGCGGCATCGTGTTCGGCCATCTCGGCGATCGCGTCGGCCGCAAGACCGCGCTCGTGATCACGCTGGTGATGATGGGGCTCGCGACGACCGGCATCGGCCTGCTGCCCGGTTACGCGTCGATCGGCGTCTGGGCGCCGGCGGGCCTCGTCGCGCTGCGCGTGCTGCAGGGCATCGCGGTCGGCGGCGAGTGGGGCGGCGCGGTGCTGATCGCGAGCGAGAATGCGCCGAAGCATCGCAGCATCCTGTATGCGGCGTTCGCGCAGCAAGGCTCGCCCACCGGCAACCTGCTGGCCACGGCGGCATTCTTCGCGCTGAGCACGCTGCCGACCCCGTCGTTCCTGATGTGGGGCTGGCGCATTCCGTTCCTGCTGTCGGCCGTGCTCGTGATCATCGGCATGGTGATCCGGCTGAGGCTCGAGGAGTCGGTCGACATGCAGCGTGTGCTCGCGCGCAAGCGCACGGTGAAGCTGCCGCTGCGCGAGGTCGTGCGCGATCACTGGGTCGTCGTGCTGCTCGCGGCCGGCACGCTGCCGGTGATCAACGTCACGTATTTCCGCAGCACGTTCGCTCTGTCGTGGGCGACCAAGGAACTCGGTTACGCGCAGGGCACGTTCCTCGGCATCCTGTCGATCTCGCTCGTCGTGCAATTCCTGATGCAGCCGGTCGGCGCGTGGTTCGTGTCGAAGGTCGACATGCGGCGCGCGATGTGCTGGATCCTGATTCCGGAAATCGTGCTGATGCCCGTGATGTTCCATGCGCTCGCGACGCGTTCGTACTGGGTCGCCGTCGCGGGCATGTGCATCTCGACGATTCCGTCGGCGATGTTCTATGGTGCGGTCGGCGGCGTGCTCGCCCGCGTGTTCCCGGCCAACATCCGCTATACGGGCCTGTCGCTCGCATATCAGTTGAGCGCGCTGGTCGCCGGCGGCGGCACGCCGGTGCTCGCGCAGGCGATTCTCAATGCGACCGGCAGCATCGTCGGCGTCGCGATCGCGTCGGGGCTGTACGCGCTCGTGTCGCTGGCGTGCATGCTGGCGCTGCTCAATCGCACCGGATATCGCGCCGACGAGCTGTCGAGCGCCGAGCGCAGCGATGCGGCCGAGTGGGGCACCGAAGGCGCGAGCGCCGATCGTCCGGTCGGCGAGCCGGTGCAGCCGGACGATCGCGGCACGTTGAAACCGGCGGGGTGAGCCGGGGAGGCCGGCGTGATTCGGCACGCTCGCGATTCGGCAATTCGGTGATTCGGCGCTCCGTCGGCATCGCGCGTCGGACCGAGTGCGCGTGGCGCAGCCTCGACTCGTTCCGATCACGCAGCCCAAAAGCAAACGGCACCGTGCGATCCACGGTGCCGTTTGCTCGGGCGTTTGCTTCAAGTCACGACGAGATCGGCGCGGCCGGCCGTCGCGAGTCGAGCGTCGCTTCAGCCTTCCGTCGGCGGCACGTAGCCGGACGCCTGGTCCGCGCCGTCGCCGAAGAAGTACTTCTCCGTCTGCTTCATCAGGTACTGGCGCGCGCGCGGGTCGGCCATGTTCAGGCGGTTTTCGTTGATCAGCATCGTTTGCTGCTTGAGCCAGCCTTGCCATGCTTCCTTCGAGACGCTCTCGTAAATGCGCTTGCCGAGTTCGCCCGGCAGCGGCGGGAAATCGAGGCCTTCGGCTTCCTTGCCGAGCTTCGCGCATTGGATCATTCGAGCCATCGTGTACTTCTCCTGTAATCGGTGTCTGGGGGGAAGGGCAGTCGTGCCTGCGCTCAGAGCTGCTTCATCAGCACGAGCGACTTGCGCTGCCAGTTATAGAGTTTGCGGCGGTCTTCCGGCAGGTCGTCGACGCTGACCTTGACGAAGCCGCGCTTGAGGAACCAGTGCTCGGTGCGCGTCGTGAGCACGAAGATGTGCGTGAGGCCGCGCGCGCGGGCGCGCTGCTCGATGCGCTTGAGCAGGCGTTCGCCGTCGCCTGAGCCCTGCGCTTCCGGTGCGACCGTCAGGCACGCCATCTCGCCGATCTTCTCCTGCTGGTACGGGTACAGCGCCGCGCAGCCGAACAGCACGCCATCGTGCTCGATCACCGAGAAGTGGTCGATGTCGCGTTCGATCTGGTGGCGGCCGCGCCGCACCAGCGTGCCGTCGGACTCGAGCGGCTCGATCAGCGACAGGATGCCGCCGACGTCGTCCGGCGTCGCCTCGCGCAGGCTTTCGAGGTTCTCGTACGAGATCATCGTGCCGACGCCGTCGTGCAGGAACAGTTCGAGCAGCATGCTGCCGTCGAGCGACTGCGGGATCAGGTGGGCCCGGGTCACGCCGCCGCGGCACGCGCGGATCGAGTGCTTCAGGAAGAACGCGTCGTCGCCCTGGATGTTGCCGGAATCGAGCAGCTCGGCCGCCGCGTCGAGCGACATTTCGCGCACCAGCTCGCCTTCGTCGTCGACGATGCCGGGCCCGTCGGTCAGGAAGATGATCTTGTCGGCGCGCAGCGCGATCGCGGCCGCCGACGCCACGTCTTCCATCGACAGGTTGAAGGCCTCGCCGGTCGGCGAGAAACCGAGCGGCGACAGCAGCACGAGCTTGCGGCTCGCGAGCGAATGACGGATCGATTCGGCGTCGATCTTGCGCACGATGCCCGTGTGCGCGAAATCGACCCCGTCGAGAATCCCCACCGGCCGTGCGGTCACGAAGTTGCCGGACACGACGCTGATGTGCGCGTGCGCCATCGGCGAGTTTGGCAGACCCTGGCTGATCGCGGCCTCGATGTCGAGACGCACTTCGCCGGCCGCTTCCTTCGCGGATTCGAGCGCGCGCGCATCGGTGATGCGCAGCCCGTGCGAAAACTCGGATTCGACGCCGTGCAGGCTCAACTGCTCCTCGACCTGCGGGCGCGAGCCGTGCACCAGCACGATCTGGATGCCCATCGCCTGCAACAGCGCGATGTCGGACACGAGCGCGTTCAGCAGACCCTGCTGCACCACCTCGCCGCCGAACCCCACGACGAACGTGCTGTTGCGGAACTTGTGGATATAGGGCGCGACGGAGCGCATCCAGTCGACGAACTGCGCGTGGCTGGCGGCCGAATCGTCGGCGGCCGGCGGCGTCGCGGCGCCGGTCTGGGCGGGAGGGAGGTCGGTTTGGGAATTCATGGGCGGGATTATAATGCGCCCCCATGTCGAATGTTTCTAAAAGTCCCGCGCCGACGCGGGCCAATACGCCGTCGGCGAAGCACCCGGATGGTGCGGCCGATGCGCGCGAGCAGCAGGGCCAGCCGTCGCGCCAGCAGCAGGGCACGCCGGCGGGCAAGCCGGCACCCGCACCGCGCGGGCCGCGCAATGACGAACGGCGCGGCGACGCGCGCCAGCCGGCCGCGAAGGGCGCGCCGCAGACAACCGGCGAGCGCGCCCCGCGCCGCGAGCGTGCGCCGCGCGCCGCGGTGGCACCGAATCCCGTCCCGCCGATCACGTACCCCGAAAGCCTGCCCGTGTCGGGCAAGCGCGACGAAATCGCGCGCGCGATCGCCGGTCATCAGGTTGTCATCGTCTGCGGCGAAACCGGCTCGGGCAAGACCACGCAGTTGCCGAAGATCTGTCTCGATCTCGGCCGCGGCCTCGGCGCCGGCGGCACGGGCCTGATCGGCCATACGCAGCCGCGGCGCCTGGCCGCATCGTCGACCGGCCGCCGCATCGCCGAGGAACTCGGCACGCCGTTCGGCGAGGTGGTCGGCTACAAGGTGCGCTTCACCGACAACCTCGCGCCGGGCGCATCCGTCAAGCTGATGACGGACGGCATCCTGCTCGCCGAGACGCAGACCGATCCGCTGCTGAAGGCGTACGACACGCTGATCATCGACGAGGCGCACGAGCGCAGCCTGAACATCGACTTCCTGCTCGGCTATTTGAAGGAAATCCTGCCGCGGCGGCCGGACCTGAAACTGATCGTCACGTCCGCGACGATCGATGCCGACCGTTTCGCGCGCCATTTCGGTACCGACGAGCGTCCGGCGCCCGTGATCGAGGTGAGCGGGCGGCTGTATCCGGTCGAGATGCGCTACCGCCCGGTGGCCGAGGATCGCCCGGCGGTGAAGAACGCCGAAGGCACGGGCGGCCGCGATCGCGTGAAGACCGCGCGCGAGGCCGAGCGCGACCTGATGGACGCGATCGTCGACGCGGTCGACGAGCTGTGCCGCGAAGGCCCTGGCGACGTGCTGGTGTTCCTGCCCGGCGAGCGCGAGATCCGCGAGGCGGCCGAGGCGCTGCGCAAGCATCATCCGCCGCACACCGAGATCCTGCCGCTGTTCGCGCGGCTGTCGGCGGCCGACCAGGACAAGGTGTTCAAGGCGTCGAACGCGCGCCGGATCGTGCTCGCGACCAACGTGGCCGAAACCTCGCTGACGGTGCCGGGCATCCGCTACGTGGTCGACACCGGCCTCGCGCGCGTGAAGCGCTATTCGTACCGGAACAAGGTCGAGCAGCTGCAGGTCGAGTCGATCTCGCAGGCGGCCGCGAACCAGCGTGCGGGCCGCTGCGGCCGCGTGGCCGATGGCGTCTGCATCCGCTTGTACGAGGAAAGCGACTACCAGGCGCGCGCACGCTTCACCGACCCGGAAATCCTGCGCTCGTCGCTCGCGTCGGTGATCCTGCGGATGAAATCGCTGCACCTGACGGCGATCGAATCGTTCCCGTTCCTCGAACCGCCGCCCGGCCGCGCGATCGCGGACGGCTACCAGTTGCTCAACGAACTCGGCGCGGTCGACGACGACAACGCGCTGACGCCGCTCGGCCGCGAGTTGGCGCGGCTGCCGCTCGACCCGCGCGTCGGCCGGATGATTCTCGCCGCGCGCGACCAGCAGTCGCTGCGCGAGGTGCTGATCATCGCGAGCGCGCTGTCCGTGCAGGACCCGCGCGACCGCCCGATCGAGGCGCAGGAGCAGGCCGACCACGCGCATCGCCGGTTCGCCGACGAGCGCTCCGAATTCCTGCAGTGGCTGAAGATCTGGGCGTGGTTCGAAGAGGCCGTCGCGCACAAGAAGTCGAATCGCCAGTTGATCGACGCGTGCCGGCAGAACTTCCTGTCGCACCTGCGGCTGCGCGAATGGCGCGACGTCCATTCGCAGCTGCTGACGGTCGTGCGCGAGCACGGCTGGCGACTCAACGAAGTCGAGGCCACCTACGAGCAGATTCATCTGGCCCTGTTGACGGGCCTGCTCGGCAACCTCGGGATGAAGGCCGACGACGATCCGCATTACCTTGGCGCGCGTGGCATCAAGTTCTACCTGTGGCCGGGCTCCGCGCTCGCGAAGAAGGCCGGCCGCTGGGTGATGGCGGCCGAACTGGTCGAGACGAGCCGGCTGTACGCGCGCTGCCTCGCGAAGATCGAGCCCGAGTGGGTCGAGAAGATCGGCGCGCACCTGCTGAAGAAATCGTTGTCGGAGCCGCACTGGGAGAAGCGTCCGGCGCAGGTCAGCGCATTCGAGCGCGCGACGCTGTACGGGCTGCCGATCTACCACCGGCGGCGCGTTGCGTTCGGCAAGCAGGACCCGGCGCGCGCCCGCGAGCTGTTCATCCGTGGTGCGCTGGTCGAAGGCGAATTCGACACGAAGCTGCCGTTCTTCGCGCACAACCGCAAGCTGCTCGCCGACATCGAGCAGCTCGAACACAAGTCGCGCCGCCAGGACGTGCTGGTCGACGACGAGCTGATCTACGCGTACTACGACCAGGCGATTCCCGAAGGCATCCACACGGGCGCCGCGTTCGAGCGCTGGTATCGCGACGAGGTGAAGAAGGGCGGCCAGGCGGAGGACAAGCAGCGGCTGCTGTACCTGTCGCGCGACGACCTGATGCGCCACGAGGCGGCCGGCGTCACGACCGACCTGTTTCCGAAGCGCGCGACGATGGCCGGCGTCGAGATGGCGCTCACGTATCATTTCGAGCCGGGCACGCCGCGCGACGGCGTGACGCTCGCGGTGCCGCTCTTCGCGCTGAACCAGGTCGACGCGCGCCGTTGCGAGTGGCTCGTGCCGGGGATGCTGAAGGAAAAGGTGCAGTTGCTCCTGAAGTCGCTGCCGCAGAAGCTGCGCCGGCACTGCGTGCCGCTGCCCGAGTACGCGGCCGGCTTCGTCGAGCGGATGGGCCGCGAGCGCTTCGGTGCGGGTGGGCTCGTCGAGGCGCTGATCGCCGACGTGCGCGGCGAGACGCAGGTCGCGATGAAAACGGCCGACTTCAAGCTCGAGACGTTGCCCGCGCACCTGTTCATGAACTTCAAGGTGATCGACGAGCACGGCCGCCAGCTCGCGATGGGGCGCAATCTCGCGCAGCTTCGCCAGGAACTGGGCGCGCAGGCGCAGCAGCAGTTCCAGAAGATCGCGGCGGCGTCGACGATCGCGACCGGCGGCGCCGATGCCGGCGCGGGCGACGCAGGCGATACGCCGGCGCCCGCTGCCGCGCCGGGTTCGGCGGCGAAGGGCGGCAAGCCGGGCAAGGGCGCGGCGCCGCAGACGGCCACCGCGGCGGAAACCGGCGCGACCGCGCTGTACGAGAACCTGACGACGTGGAATTTCGGCAAGCTGCCCGAGCTGCTGGAAATCCGCCGGCGCGGCCAGACGCTGTACGGCTATCCGGCGCTCGTCGACCGCGGCACGCATTGCGACGTCGAGGTGTTCGATTCGCCGGAGGAGGCCGCGCGCATCCACCGGGCCGGCTTGCGGCGGCTGTTCGCGCTGCAGCTGAAGGAGCCGATCAAGTTCCTCGAAAAGAACCTGCCGGGCCTGCGCGAGATGGCGATGCAGTACATGTCGCTCGGCACGCAGGACGAGCTGCGCGACCAGCTGATCGATACGGCGCTCGACCGCGCGTGCCTGCAGGACCCGCTGCCCGACGACGACGCGAGCTTCCACGCGCGCCGCGACGAGGGCCGCAGCCGCCTGAACCTGCTCGCGCAGGAAATCGCGCGGCTCGTCGGGCAGATCCTGGCCGAATACGCGGGCCTCGTGAAGAAGCTCGCGCAGGCGAAGCCGTTCGCGCAGGCCCATGCGGACCTGCAGCAGCAACTGGCCGCGCTGGTCGGCAAGCGTTTCGTGATCGACACGCCTTACGCTCAGCTTGCGCACTTCCCGCGCTACCTGAAGGGCATCGCGCTGCGGATCGACAAGCTGAAGGCCGATCCGGCGCGCGACGCGAAGCAGTCGGCCGACCTGCTGCCGCTCGCCCAGCAGTACCAGCGCGCGGTGTCGCAGCGCGGCGGCGTCGCCGATGCGCGGCTCGCGGAATTCCGCTGGCTGCTCGAGGAACTGCGGATTTCGCTGTTCGCGCAGGAACTGCGCACGCCGATGCCGGTCTCTGTCAAGCGTCTGCACAAGGTCTGGGAGTCGATGCAGCGCTAGCGCAACTTCGATGGGCCGGGCCGGCATCGGCGGCCGGCCCCGGCCGGCCGCACGGCGCCTGCTGCCGCGGCTCGTCCGGCAGGCGGGGCGTGCGTCGAAGCGGCGCAATGCCGGCATGGGTCAACCGGCGGGGCCCGCCGAACGTTCTACAATGACTGCTGTTCCACGACGTGAGTCTTCATGCGCACTTTCCTTTCCCTCGGCCGCACGCTCGCGCTGGCCGCCGCCGTCCTGGCGCCCGCCGCCCACGCGAATAACGTGATCGTTCTCAACTCGGCCGAAGCGACGCTTTCCCTGATCGACCAGCAGACCCGCGAAGTCGTTTCCACGATGCCGACCGGCAAGGAACCGCACCATTTGATGGCGACGCCCGACAACGCGTCGCTGATCGTCGCAAATTCGGTCTCGAACAGCCTGATGTTCCTCGATCCTAAGACGGGCAAGCTGCAGCGCACCGTCGAAGGGATCGACGATCCTTACCAGCTCGGTTTCTCGCCCGATCGCAAGTGGTTCGCGGCGGCCGGCCTGCGGCTCGACCGCGTCGACATCTACGGCTACGACGGCCGCGACCTGAAGCTCGTGAAGCGCGTGCCGCTCGCGGTGATGCCGAGCCACCTCGCGTTCACGAAGGACAGCAAGACGCTGCTCGTGTCGCTGCAGGTGTCCGGCGAGATCGCGGCGATCGACCTGCCGACGCAGACGGTCAAATGGAGGATGAAGGTCGGCAAGGTGCCGGCCGGCCTGTGGCTCACGCCGGACGACAAATTCCTGCTCGTCGGGATGACCGGCGCGGATTACGTCGCGGTCGTCGACTGGCGCAACCAGAAGATCGTCAAGCAGATCTACACGGGCAAGGGCGCGCACAACTTCCGCTCGCTCGCCGACGGCACGCACGTCGCGGTGACGAACCGCGTCGCGAACACGATCAGCATCATCGACGAGAACACGCTCACCAACGTCGGCGACATCACGGGCCTGTTGCCGGGCCCCGACGACATGGAGCTGTCCGCCGACAAGAAGACGCTGTGGGTGACGTTCCGTTTCGCGAAGAAGGTCGGGATCATCGACCTGGCCTCGCGCAAGCTGGTGCAGACGATCGCCGTCGGCCGCTCGCCGCACGGCATCTACTTCTACGACCGCGCGCCGTGGAGAGCGGCGAACGGCGCGTGACGGGCGGAGGCGAACGATGCTGCACCTGATCGATGCGTTCGTGTCGGACATCCAGACCTGGCTGTACGTCGACGTCGTGCAGCCGCTCCTCTTCAAGTTCAACCTGATGGACTATGACGAGGACACCTACGACGCGCTGTACTGGGTGATCATCGGCGCGCTGCAGATGGTGCTGATGTTCGCGCTGCTGCGCCCGCTCGAGGCGCTGCTGCCGGTCGAGCGCTGGAAGAACCGCCGCGCGGTGCGGGTCGACGTGATCTACACGGCGATCTCGAAGCTCGGCATCTACACGCTGTTCTTCTTCTTCGCGCTGCAGCCGGTGTTCGACAACTTCCAGGCGTGGCTGCGCCTGCACGGCGTCGCGAACGTCAACCTCGACTATCTGTGGCCGGGCGTGACCTCGCAGCCGATCGTCGCGTTCGCGATCTACCTCGTCGTGCTCGATTTCGCCGGCTACTGGTATCACCGCTGGCAACACAAGTTCGGCGTCTGGTGGGAGCTGCACGCGGTCCATCACAGCCAGCGCCAGATGTCGCTGTGGTGCGACGACCGCAACCACCTGCTCGACGACGTGCTGCAGTCGTGCTTCTTCGCGGCGATCGCGCTCGTGATCGGCGTGACGCCGTCGCAGTTCGTCGTGCTCACCGCGGTCACGAACTTCGTGCAGAGCATCCAGCATACGAATGCGCGGCTGTCGTTCGGCTGGCTCGGCGAGCGCCTGCTCGTCAGCCCGATCTTCCACCGCCGCCACCATGCGGTCGGCTATGGCCACGAAGGCACCAAGTACGGCTGCAACTTCGGCGTGCTGTTCCCGTGGTGGGACATGATGTTCGGCACCGCGTCGTGGAGCCGCACGGTCGAGCCGACCGGCATCCGCGAGCAGGTCGAGGGCGTGTCCTATGGCGACGGCTTCTGGTCGCAGCACGGCCTGGCGTTCGTGCGGATCTTCCGGCGCCTGTTCCCCGCCAAGCGCGGCGCGGCGTCGGCCTGATCCCCTCCGGCCGTTCTCCCGTTGAACGACCCTTCCACGCGGCCCGCATGCGCTTTGGCGCATGCGGGCCGCGTGGTTTATCCTTTCCCCGTTTTTCTCCGTCAATCCAGATTCCATAGGCTCGCATGAACGACTTGCTGCGTTCCTTCGTCCGGGCGCTCGCCAGCGCGTTGCACCCGCGCATGCTGTGGCTCACCCTGATGCCGTTCGTCGTGTCGGCGCTGCTGTGGGGCGCCGTGCTGTGGTTCTCGTGGCAGACGCTGCTGGACCTCGCGCGCGGCGCGCTCGACGGCTTCGTGCTGACGGCCATGCTGTATCGCGCGTTCGACGCGATCGGCATGTCGCAACTGCATGCGGTCGTCGCGCCGTTCGTGGTCGTGTCGCTCGCGATCCCGCTGATCGTGCTGACCGTGCTGCTGCTGATCGCGACGATCTCGATGCCGGTCGTGATCAAGCACCTGTCGAATCGCCAGTTCGCGGCGCTCGAAGCGAAGCGGGGCGGCACCTTCTTCGGCAGCGTGGTCAATTCGCTCGGCGCGGCGATCGTCGGCGTCGTGCTGCTCGTCGTCACGATCCCGCTGTGGCTGATTCCGCCGTTCTTCGCGCTGCTGCCGCCGGTGATCTGGGGCTGGCTCACGTACCGCGTGATGACCTACGACGCGCTCGCGCTGCACGCGAGCCGCGACGAGCGCCGCGCGCTGGTGCGCCGGCACCGCTGGCCGCTGATCGGCATCGGCGTCGCGACCGGGCTGCTCGGCACCGTGCCGACCTTCGTGTGGGTCTCGTCGGTCTGGATGATGGTGCTGTTCCCGTTCGTCGCGGCCGCCATGATCTGGGTTTACGCTTTCATCCTCGTCTTCTCGGCGCTGTGGTTCGGGCACTACTGCCTGCGCGCGCTGGAAGACCTGCGCGCCAGTGCGCGCGCCACCGCAATCGACATGAGGCAGGCATGAGCATCGGCATCATCATCATCGGCGACGAAATCCTTTCGGGCCGCCGGCAGGACAAGCATCTGGCGAAGGTCATCGAGCTGCTCGGCGCGCGCGGCCTCGCGCTCGACTGGGCCGAATACGTTGGCGACGATCCGGCGCGTATCACCGCGACGCTCGCGCGCGCGATCGCATCGGGCGACATCGTGTTCTCGACGGGCGGGATCGGCGCGACGCCGGACGACCACACGCGCCAGTGCGCGGCCGCCGCGCTCGGCGTGCCGCTCGAGCTGCATCCGGAGGCGAAGACGTTGATTTCGGAGCGCATTCGCGAGACGCACACCGATCCGGCCGCGCCGGTCGACTTCGAGTCGCCGGAGAACCAGCATCGCTTCAACATGGGCGTGTTCCCGGCGGGCGCGACGATCATCCCGAACGGCTACAACCGGATTCCCGGCTTCTCGGTCGGCGATCTGCATTTCGTGCCGGGCTTCCCGGTGATGGCGTGGCCGATGATCGAATGGGTGCTCGATACGAAGTACGCGCATCTGCATCACGCGACGCCGCATGCCGAGCGCTCGCTGTACGTGTTCGAGCTGCCGGAATCGACGCTCACGCCGTTGATGGAGAAGATCGAGCGCGATTTCCCCGGCGTGCGCGTGTTCAGCCTGCCGAGCGTCGGCGACGCGGAGCGCGGCGGCATCTATGCGCGCCGTCACATCGATCTCGGCGTGAAGGGCGAGCCGGAAGCGGTCGCGGCCGCGTTCGTGAAGCTGCGCGAAGGCGTGCACCTGCTCGGCGGCGACGTCGTCGAGCCCGATACGCCGCGCGCCTGAGCGGCCTGCCACGCCGCCTTGTCAAAAGCAACGGGCCGCGCAACGCGGCCCGTCATCGGCATGTCATCGCCCGGCTCGACGATGAGGTCGTCGCAGCCGGCGTGAGCGGCGCGCGCTCAGGCGCCGATCCACGGCAGTTTGCGGAAGCACCAGCCGTCGACCGTCTTGCGGTGGCCTTCGGCGTCCTTCGCGCCTTCGAAGCCTTCGAGCAGGTCGAACGCCTTCGTGAAGCCGGCCTGCGCGGATGCGACCGCGGCGAGCTTCGAGCGCGCGGCGCTGCGGCACAGGAACAGGATGGGCGTATCGGCCGGGAGGGCCGCCTTCAGTTCGTTGACGAATTCGGCGTTCGGCACGCCGCCCGGGTAACGCGTCCATTCGAGGTGCAGGTACTGGTCGTCGCCGACGAGCGGGCGGCCGATCCAGTCGAGCTCGGCGCGGGTGCGCACGTCGACCAGGCGCGCCGACGGGTCGAGCTGCAGCAGTTCGAATGCTTCGACCGGCAGCAGCGCGCCGGCATAGTTGAGCGCGCCTTGTGCGCGGCGTTCGTCGGCCTTCGCGTAAAGCTGGTCCAGCGTACTCATGGTAGGGAGTCTCCGTATCGGTCAAACGATCATTCTAGCGCGACGTCGCGGCACGGACGTCCGCCTGCGACACGGTGCATGGGCCGTACACGCGCTCACCAAAAGAGTGCAGAATGGCGCGAATGCACCAAAATAACTCGCTCGAAGCGACGGGGCTCGATGGTTGCACCACGTCGGTGCTTTCGGGGCGGAACCGATGGCGGGTAAAGCCCCGGAATCGCGCAGCGCAGCCCTGTCCTGGCGAGCCCTGACGCGATTCGCGCCGATCCTGCATGAAGGTGGCACGGAAGCTGCTATATAGAATTCGGTCGAATCGGGGCGCGCTGCGCCAAAGCAAGACCCCGATCAGCTCGATAAACGAGGCGGTTTCCCAGTCCGCCGGAATTGTTCAATCAGGAGAAGAGGTTATGAGTAAAACCGTCGCCGACGTCATGCAGCTCGTGAAGGACGAGGACGTCAAGTTTGTCGATTTCCGCTTCACGGATACGCGCGGCAAGGAACAGCACGTGTCGGTGCCGGTTTCGGCGTTTGACGAAGACAAGTTCGAAAGCGGCCATGCATTCGACGGTTCGTCGATCGCGGGCTGGAAGGGCATCGAGGCGTCGGACATGCTGCTCATGCCGGACCCGACCGCTGCCTTCGTCGACCCGTTCTACGAAGAGTCGACCCTCGTGCTGACCTGCGACGTGGTCGAGCCGGCCGACGGCAAGGGCTACGAGCGCGACCCGCGTTCGCTCGCGAAGCGCGCGGAAGCCTACCTGAAGAGCACGGGTATCGGCGACACGGCGTACTTCGGTCCGGAACCGGAATTCTTCATTTTCGACTCGGTCCAGTGGAACACGGACATGTCGGGCTGCTTCGTGAAGATCAACTCGGAAGAAGCACCGTGGTCGGCCGGCAAGGAATTCGAAGGCGGCAACACCGGCCACCGTCCGGGCACGAAGGGCGGCTACTTCCCGGTCGCGCCGGTCGACACGTTCCAGGACATGCGTTCGGAAATGTGCCTGCTGCTCGAGCAGCTCGGCATCCCGGTCGAAGTGCACCACCACGAAGTGGCGGGCCAGGGCCAGAACGAAATCGGCACGAAGTTCTCGACGCTGGTTCAGCGCGCCGACTGGACGCAATGGTCGAAGTACATCATCCATAACGTCGCGCACTCGTACGGCAAGACGGCGACGTTCATGCCGAAGCCGGTCGTCGGCGACAACGGTTCGGGCATGCACGTTCACCAGTCGATCTGGAAGGACGGCCAGAACCTGTTCGCGGGCAACGGCTACGCCGGCCTGTCGGAACTGGCGCTGTTCTACATCGGCGGCATCATCAAGCACGCCCGTGCGCTGAACGCGATCACGAACCCGACGACGAACTCGTACAAGCGTCTGGTCCCGCACTTCGAAGCACCGGTCAAGCTCGCCTACTCGGCACGCAACCGTTCGGCATCGATCCGCATTCCGCACGTGTCGAACCCGAAGGGCCGCCGTATCGAAACGCGCTTCCCGGACCCGATGGCGAACCCGTACCTGTTGTTCTCGGCGCTGATGATGGCCGGCCTCGACGGGATCCAGAACAAGATCCATCCGGGCGAAGCAGCCGACAAGAACCTGTACGACCTGCCGCCGGAAGAGGATGCAAAGATCCCGACCGTCTGCGCAGGCCTCGACCAGGCACTGGAAGCGCTCGACAAGGATCGCGAGTTCCTGACCCGTGGCGGCGTGTTCACGGACAGCATGCTCGACGCGTACCTCGCGCTGAAGGAGCAGGAGCTGGCGAAGTTCCGCATGACGACGCACCCGATCGAGTTCGAGATGTACTACTCGCTCTAATCGGCGATGGCGCTTCGATTCAGCGCCGTCATGCCGGTTCGTTCCCGTCGCGCGGCTGGCGGCGGGAACGGCGGAGTCTGAAAGGGGACGGCGTCCGGCCGTCCCTTTTTTGTTCCGACGATTTTCATTTTCTGGCCCGGTGAGGCGCGACAAGCACGCAGATGGTTCTGAAGAATCTGATCAAGGCGAAAACGGGGCAACCCGAACGACTGACGGACGACGAGCGGCTCGCGCGCTCGGGTCTGCTGGCGGGGCTCGAAGCGCTGCCGACGGTCGTGATCGTGCTCGACCGCAAGACGCTGCGGGTCGCGTTCGCGAACCCGTCCGCGGAGGCGATGCTCGACATCTCGCGGCGGCAGCTCGCACAGCGGCCGTGGGGCGAGATTTTTCCGAACGCGAACGAGCTTGCGTCGACGATCACCGCGATCGGCCAGGAACGCTTTCACGCGACGCACCTCGATACGGTGCTCGACCGGCCCGGCCGCGAACCGCTGCACGTGCATGCGATCGTCGGCTTCCTCGAGAGCGCGCCCGATTTCGTGCTCGTCGAGCTGTTCGAGAACGAGCGGCAGTCGCGCACCGATCGGGAAGAGCGCATCCACGACCTGACCGCGGTCAACAAGCAACTGATCCGCAACCTCGCGCACGAGATCAAGAACCCGCTCGGCGGCATTCGCGGCGCAGCCCAGCTGCTCGAATTCGAACTGGGCGAGCGCGAGCGCGGCGAGTTGCGCGAATACACGCAGGTGATCATCAAGGAATCCGATCGCCTGCAGACGCTCGTCGATCGGCTGTTGGAGCCGCACCGGCATCCGCACATCGTCGGCGACGTGAACATTCATGAAGTGTGCGAACGCGTGCGCGCGGTGATGCTCGCGGAATTTCCGCGCGGGCTCACGATCGAGCGCGATTACGACGTGAGCGTGCCCGACCTGCGCGGCGACAAGGAGCAGTTGATCCAGGCGCTGCTCAACATCGTTCGCAACGCCGCGCAGGCGCTGCGCGAACGGATCGCGCAGGGCGACGCGAAGATCGAGCTGCGCACGCGCATCGCGCGCAAGATCACGATCGCGAAGCGCCTGTACAAGCTGGCACTGGACTTGCACGTGGTCGACAACGGGCCCGGCATTCCGGAAGAGATCCGCGACCGGATCTTCTACCCGCTCGTGTCCGGACGCGACGACGGCAGCGGCCTCGGCCTCACGCTCGCGCAGACGTTCGTGCAGCAGCACGACGGGATGATCGAGGTCGAAAGCCGGCCCGGACGTACCGAATTTCAGATTCTGCTGCCGCTCGACCATTGAGCGGCAGCATTGCGATTCACCCATACCTGACCGACCTATGAAGCCGATCTGGATAGTAGACGACGACCAATCGATCCGCTGGGTGCTTGAAAAGGCACTCGCCCGGGACAGCTTCGCGACGAAGAGCTTCGCGAACGTGCGCGATGCGCTGGCCGCGCTCGACCACGAGACGCCGCAGGTGCTCGTGTCCGACATCCGGATGCCGGGCGGCTCGGGCCTCGAGTTGCTGCAGGCGATGCACGAGCGGCTGCCGGGCCTGCCCGTCATCATCATGACGGCGTTCTCCGATCTCGACAGCGCCGTCGCGGCGTTCCAGGGCGGCGCGTTCGAATACCTCGCGAAGCCGTTCGACGTCGACAAGGCGGTCGAGCTGATCCGCCGCGCGGTGGAAGAAAGCCTGCGCGGCGGCGCGCCGCAGGACGAGCGCGTGGCCGAGGCGCCCGAGATGCTCGGCCAGGCGCCGGCGATGCAGGACATGTTCCGCGCGATCGGCCGCTTGTCGCATTCGGCCGCGACCGTGCTGATCACCGGCGAGTCGGGCACCGGCAAGGAGCTCGTCGCGCGGGCGCTGCACCGTCACAGCCCGCGTGCGAACGGACCGTTCATCGCGCTGAACACGGCGGCGATTCCGAAGGATCTGCTGGAATCCGAACTGTTCGGCCACGAGCGCGGCGCGTTCACCGGCGCGCAGACGACGCGCCAGGGCCGCTTCGAGCAGGCCGAGAACGGCACGCTGTTCCTCGACGAAATCGGCGACATGCCGTTCGATCTGCAGACGCGCCTGTTGCGCGTGCTGTCGGACGGGCAGTTCTACCGCGTGGGCGGCCACAACCCGCTGCGCGCGAACGTGCGCGTGATCGCCGCGACGCACCAGAATCTCGAGTCGCGCGTGCGGCAGGGGCTGTTCCGCGAGGACCTTTACCATCGGCTCAACGTGATCCGGCTGCGTCTGCCGCCGCTGCGCGAACGCAGCGAGGACATCGCGCTGCTCACGCGCCACTTCCTGCAGAAGAGCGCGCGCGATCTCGGCGTCGAGCCGAAGCGCGTGTCCGACGATGCGCTCGCGTACCTGACGTCGCTGCCGTTTCCCGGCAACGTGCGGCAGCTCGAGAACCTCGCGAACTGGCTGACCGTGATGGCGCCCGCGCAGACGGTCGAGATCAAGGATCTGCCGCCCGACCTCGTGCCGGCCGGTGCGCCGGTCGTCGCGACGGGCGACGGCGCGGACGCGCACGGCAGCGGCGGTCACGCAGCGGCGCCTGCCGCGATCGGTGCAGCGCCGACGGCCGCGCCCGTCGCGAGCGCGGCGAACGGCAGCGCGCCGGCCGGCTACCCGTTGTGGGAGCACGGGCTGCGCACCGAAGTCGCGCGGCTGTTGCGCGAGAACTCGGCCGACGTGATGGACGAACTCGCACGCCGCTTCGAAGCCGCCGTGATCCGCGAGGCGCTCGACTTCACGCGCGGTCGCAAGGTCGAGGCCGCAGAGCGGCTCGGCATCGGCCGCAACACGATCACGCGCAAGATCCAGGAACTCCATCTGGAACCCTGAGCACGATTCGCGGCATGCGCGGGCCCGCGCATGCCGCGATCGGACATAATCGCGGTTTGCATGCAGCTTGCCATTCCGCGATCCTCAATGTCCGAATCCTTCCGCTGGCCCGCCGGGGCCGACCCGTTCCGTTTCCTCGAAGCACTCGACAGCAAGCGCGCCCGCACGTGGGTCGACGAGCAGAATGCGCGCACCCGCGCCGCGTTGCGCGACGACGATGCCTATCGCGCGCTGACCGCGCGTCTCGCGAAAGCGTATCTGCCGCGCGAACGCCCGGTGATTCCGACCCGCTGGCGCGACTGGGCGTACGACCTGTGGCAGGACGATCTCCATCCGAAGGGGCTGTGGCGCCGCACGCGCTGGGCCGACTGGCGGGCCGGCCAGCCGGCCTGGGAAACGCTGCTCGACATCGACGCGCTTGGCGCCGAAGAGGGCGAGTCGTGGGTGTTCGAGCAGGAGGCGATCCTGTATCCGGACGGCGATCGCGTGCTGCTGTCGCTATCGCCGGGCGGCGCCGACGCGGTCGTCGTGCGCGAATTCGACCTCGTCGAGCGCCGTTTCGTCGACGGCGGTTTCACGATCGACGCGCCGGGCCATCACACGGTCGGCTGGATCGACCGCGATACCGTGTACGTGAGCTGGGATCGCGGCGAAGCGCATGCGACCGCCGCCGGTTATCCGTATGAAGCGCGGCGCTGGGTGCGCGGCACGGCGCTTGCCGACGCGCCCGTCGTGTTCAGCGGCGAACCCGACGACATCAGCGCAGGCGCGTGGTACGACCCGATCGACCGCCGCCACGTCGCGTGGCGCAGCGTCGATTTCTTCGACGCACACGCGTACTGGTTGAACGACGCGGGCGAATGGGCGCGCTACGACGTGCCGACGCATGTCGAGGTCGGGTTCTGGGAGGGTTGGCTCGTGCTGGAGCCGCGCCTCGACTGGGATTGCGACGGCGTGCGCCACGCGGGCGGCTCGCTGCTCGCGATTCGCGAAGAGGCGTTCCTCGCCGGCGCGCGCGAATTCACGACGCTGTTCGCGCCGCGGCCGACGACGTCCGCCTGTACGTGGACGCATACGCGCACGACGCTGATCGCCAGCTGGCTCGACGACGTGCACAACCGCACGATGCTGTGGCAGCCGCGGCAGGCCGACGACGGGGCGTGGACGTGGGACGCGCGGCCGTTCGACTGGCCCGGCGACGCGCAGATCGACGTCGAGCCCGTCGAATCGACGCTGAACGACGAAGTGTACGTCGACGTCGACACCTATCTCGATCCGCCCGAATGCTGGCTGGCCGATCTGGCCGACCGCGCGGACGATGCACCGTCGCGCCGCGTGCTGCTCGACCGGCCGCCGGTGCAGTTCGACGCCGCCGGGCTGGTCGTACGGCGCGCGAGCGCGCGTTCGCACGACGGCACGGTGGTGCCGTACACGCTGATCGGGCCGCGCGATGCGCTCGACGCACCTGAAGGTGTGGCGCGCGTCGCGCGGCCGTGCCTGCTGTCGGGCTATGGCGGCTTTGCGATCCCGAACCTGCCGGGCTACAGCGATGCGTTCGGCATCGGCTGGCTCGAACGCGGCGGCGTGATGGCGTTCGCGCACATCCGCGGCGGCGGCGAGTTCGGGCCGCGCTGGCATACCGACGCGCAGCGCGAACATCGCCAGCGTTCGTTCGACGATTTCATCGCAGTGGCCGAGGATCTGGTTGCGACCGGCGTGACGAGCGCCGCGCAGTTGGGGATCGAGGGCGGCAGCAACGGCGGGCTGCTGGTCGCCGCGTGCATGATGCAGCGGCCGGAGTTGTTCGGCGCGGTGCTGTGCCGCGTGCCACTGCTCGACATGCAGCGCTATCCGAAGCTGCACGCGGGCGCCGCATGGCTCGACGAATACGGCGATCCGGACGATCCGAGCGAAGGCGCGGCGCTGGCAGCGTATTCGCCCTATCACCGCGTGCGCGAAGGTGTCGTGTATCCGCCGTTGCTGCTGACGACGTCGACCCGCGACGACCGCGTGCATCCCGCGCATGCACGCAAGCTGGCCGCGCGCATGCAGGCGCTCGGTCACGAACGGGTGTGGTACTGGGAGAACACCGACGGCGGCCACGGCAGCGCCGACGATCTCGAACGCGCGGAAGCCGATGCGGCCGAATTCGGCTTCCTGTGGGCCCATCTCGGGCCGGCGCCCGCGCGGCGCTGATCGCGCGTGAACAGGCCCTGGGCGATCAGCCGACGATCGCGACGACGGGCGTGTGGTCGGACGGCTGTTCCCACGTGCGCGGCGTGCGATCGACCTCGCACGACGCGCAGGTTGCCGCGAGCGCCGGCGACAGCAGGATGTGGTCGATGCGCAGCCCCGCGTTGCGGCGGAACGCCATCATCCGGTAGTCCCACCACGTGAAGGTTTTCTCGGGCTGCTCGAAGCGGCGGAACGCATCGACGAAGCCGAGTTCGATCAGCTGCGCGAAGTGCGCGCGCTCCTGCGGCGACACGAGGTTCTGGCCTTCCCATTTCGCGGGATCGTGCACGTCGCGGTCTTCCGGCGCGATGTTGTAGTCGCCGAGCAGCGCGAGCTTCGGGTAGCGCTGCAGCTCGGTGCGCAGCCATGCCTGCAGCGCGTCGAGCCACTGCATCTTGTAGACGAACTTGTCGGAGTCGAGCGCCTGGCCGTTCGGGAAGTAGGCGGACACGATGCGCACGCCGTCGACCGTCGCGGCGATCACGCGCTGCTGCGGGTCGTCGAAGCCGGGGATGTTGCGCACGACGTCCGATTCGTCGACGGCGAGCGTGTCGCGCACGAGGATCGCGACGCCGTTGTAGGTCTTCTGGCCCGTGAACCAGCTGCGGTAGCCGACCGCCTCGAGATCGGCGCGCGGGAATTTCTCGTCCGGCAGCTTCAGTTCCTGCAGGCACAGGACGTCGGTGCCGCTTTGCGCGAGCCAGTCGAGCACGTGCTGTTTGCGGACGTTGAGCGAGTTGACGTTCCAGGTGGCTATTTTCATGAACGGGAGGGGCGTGCGGCGTGAATTCGGAGGCCGTCATCTTACCGCGAGCATGGGGTGCGAACGCGGATGTCGTGCAGGGTCACGCATCGTCGCGCGAGGAAGGGAAGCAGAAATTGTGACAAAAGTATTGACGTGAGTACTTCCTCACCCTATAATTTATTTCTCTGACGCGGGGTGGAGCAGTCTGGCAGCTCGTCGGGCTCATAACCCGAAGGTCACAGGTTCAAATCCTGTCCCCGCAACCAAGCACACCAGACGATGTGCCGCGCAATTGACCGATGCGCACCTCGTCCACGAAAAACCCGGCTCCATGCCGGGTTTTTTGTTTTCCGCGTCCGCTTGTTATTTCGGCGCGCCCGGGCTCCCGGGCAGGAAGCCGTTCTCGAGCAGATAGGTCGTCGTGTTGACCAGCGTGGTCCGTGCGTTCGGCGTGCCCGAGAGCACCGCGCACTTGTCCTTGCCCGTATTCAGCCGGATCGACCGCTCGGTCGCCGGGTAGTCCACATCCTTCAGGTAGAAATGCGGCAGCGACGTCATGTAGCGCGCATACGGCACGCACGGCCGCTGCATCGGGTCCTTCGACGCGGCGTTGAACGGGAAGTACTCGTCGAACAGGTAAGCCGAGCTCGACAGGCCGCCCCAGTCCGCCGGCACCGCGATACTGCCGGTCGGCGTCGTGGCGCCGGTGGCGACGTCCGTGATGAAGCCGTCGACGGTCGAGCGCCCGTCGCTGCGATTGGCCTGCGTCACGGTGACCTGCAGCCGATAGGCGTGGCCGGTTTTCCACGGGTAGGCGATCGAGCACGACGTGCCGGAGCCGCCGTCGGCGCCGCCGCGGCAATTCGCCGACAGCGGCGCCGTGCCGGTGCCGAACGCGCTGAAGATCACCACGTTGGTGCTGCGGGTGCGCGGCTGGATGCCGGTGTAGATCGCGTGTCCGCCGTGTTGCGACGACAACTGGTTGGCCCAGTAGTAACTGGCGTTGACCTGGGTCGGCACGACTTCGGGCGTGATCTCCCACGTCATGCGATCGAAGCCGTCCCTGGGCGTCGTGGCGGCCGATGCGGTGATGCTGGGGTCCGCGTGCGCGTTGAGCGTGGCCGACACGGCGAGCAGCGCGCCGAGCACGGTGCTGAGTCTTTTCATGTTCCTGTTTCCGGTTGGTGGAAAAAGAGACCGCGACGAGCAGCGTCGAGTGCGGTGCCGCTGCTCGCGTACCAATTTGCGGTCACTTTATTACCAATGGATAACCCCTTGTGTCGGCGTGCCCGCGGGAACGGAGTCGCATGATTCGCGGGCCGTTCGTGCCGGCCCGTGTGGTGGGCGAGAGCAGGGCGTCGGCCGAGCGGCGACGCGCGCGCCGGGAGAGTGAATCCCGGCGCGCGAAACAATGCGGCGATGCCGTTCGGCGACGCTTGTCGATACGCGATGGCGCGTGTCGTTCAGCGCGCCGCCCACTCGACGGCTGCTTTCGCATGTAGCGCGGTCGTATCGAATACCGGCAGCGGCGAGTCGTCCGCACCGATCAGCAGCGTGATTTCCGTGCAGCCCAGGATCACCGCCTGTGCGCCGCGCTGGGCCAGTCCATCGATGATCGACACATACGTGGCGCGCGATTCCTCCGAGATGACGCCGTGGCACAGCTCGTCGTAGATGATCCGGTGCACGTCGTCGCGCCCGCGTTCGTCCGGCACCAGCACGTCGAGCCCGAATTTCTCGCGCAGCCGCGCCGCATAGAACGGCAGCTCCATCGTGTAGCGCGTACCGAGCAGGGCGACGCGCTCGACACCCGCGGCGCGCAGCGCGCTGCCGGTCGGATCGGCGATGTGCAGGAACGGCAGCGTCACCGCGGCCTCGATCGCGTCGTGCACGCGATGCATCGTATTGGTCGTCAGGACGACGAGATCGGCGCCGGCCGCTTCGAGTTGTCGCGCGGCGTCGGCCATCCGTTCGCCGAGCGCGGCCCAGTCGTGCGTGCGCTGTAGCGCTTCGATTTCGGCGAAGTCGACCGTGACCAGCACGCTCTTCGCGTTGTGATGGCCGCCGTGCAATGCCTTCGAGTGCCGGTTGATCATCCGGTAGTACTCGGCCGACGATTCCCAGCTCATGCCGCCGATCAGTCCGATCGTCTTCATCCGTCACCTTTGCGTTTCGTGTGTCGTGGCAGACGAGTATAGGGGCCGCTGCCCGTGCCCGGCCGGTACGATCCGCACAAAGCGGGCCAGTACGGCGCGGCCGGCGGCAGATGGCCGGCGCCGGGTGGCCGGCTGCGACCGCCCTCGGGCGTACGCGGCAGTTGAAACCGGCACTGTGTTTTTGTACAGTATCGGCACCGTGAGCCCGACCACCATCCCGCCTGCCGATCTACCCACGCCGCTGCCCGGCGACGCGCCGCCGCGCATGCGCAAGATCATTCATTGCGACTGCGACTGCTTCTACGCGTCGGTCGAGATGCGCGACGACCCGTCGCTGCGCAACCGGCCGCTCGCGGTCGGCGGCCGCCCCGACCAGCGCGGCGTGATCGCGACCTGCAACTACGAGGCGCGGCGCTACGGCGTGCATTCGGCGATGTCGTCGGCGCTGGCGATGCGCAAGTGTCCGGACCTGCTGATCTTGCCGTCCGCGATGGACAAGTATCGTGCGGCGTCGCGGCAGATCATGGCGATCTATCGCGACTACACGCCGGACGTCGAGCCGCTGTCGCTCGACGAGGCGTACCTCGACGTCAGCGGGTCGGAGCGTTGCCAGGGCAGTGCGACGCTGATTGCGCGCGAGATCCGCGAGCGCGTGCGCGATACGGTCGGCGTGACCGTGTCGGCGGGCGTCGCGCCGAACAAGTTCATCGCGAAGATCGCGTCCGACTGGAACAAGCCCGACGGGCTGTTCGTCGTGCGGCCGCATGAGATCGACACATTCGTCGCGGCGCTGCCAGTGCGCAAGCTGCACGGCGTCGGCAAGGTGACGGCCACGCGGCTCGACCGGCTCGGCATCCAGACCTGCGCGCAATTGCGCGACTGGCCGCTGATCGACCTGCACCGCGAGTTCGGCGCGTTCGGGCGGCGGCTGTACGAACTGTCGCGCGGGATCGACGAGCGGCCCGTGCAGGCCGACCAGGAGCGCAAGTCGGTCAGCGTCGAGACGACCTACGTGACCGACCTGACGACACTCGAGCAATGCGCGGACGAAATCCGTCGCCTCGTCGTGCAACTCGACGCGCGGATCGATCGCGCGGGCGCCGCGCGGTCGATCCGCAAGCTGTACGTGAAGATCCGCTTCGCCGATTTCCAGCGCACGACGGTCGAGTGCGTGGCCGACGCGACGAATGCCGAGACGGCCGTCACGCTGCTCGCGAAGGGGTTGTTGCGGCGCGCGCAGCCGGTACGGCTGCTCGGTGTCGGCGTGCGCATCGACGAGGATACGGCCGAACGCCACGGGCAATTCCTGCTGTTCGACGACGAAGTGGGCGACGACACGTCCGCGCCATGAAAAAAGGCACCGCCGAAGCGGTGCCTGTCGATGCAGCCTGAGCAGCCTGAACAACTGGAAGGGCCGGGCAGCGCGCTCAGTGCGCGGACGCGGCCATCCCGTTGTGGCGCAGCAGTGCGTCGATCTGCGGCTCGCGGCCGCGGAATGCCTTGAACGACTCCATCGCCGGGCGGCTGCCGCCGACCTCGAGGATTTCGCGGCGATAGCGCGTGCCGGTTGCCGCGTCGAGCACGCTGCCGCTGGCGGCCGCCGCTTCCTCGAACGCCGCGTACGCATCGGCCGACAGCACTTCGGCCCACTTGTAGCTGTAGTAGCCGGCCGCATAGCCGCCCGCGAAGATGTGGCTGAACGTGTTCGGCCAGCGCGAGAACGCCGCCTGCGGGATCACGTGATAGCGCTCGTTGATCTCGCGCGCGAACGCGGTCACGCCGGTGGCGCCGGCCGGGTCGAAGTCGACGTGCAGCAGCATGTCGAACATCGAGAACACGATCTGGCGCAGCGTGCCGAGCCCGCTCTGGAAGTTCTTCGCGGCGATCATCTTGTCGAACAGCTCGCGCGGCAGCGACGCGCCCGTATCGACGTGCGACGACATCGACGACAGCACGTCCCATTCCCAGCAGAAATTCTCCATGAACTGCGACGGCAGTTCGACCGCATCCCATTCGACGCCGTTGATGCCCGACACGCCGAGCTCGTCGACGCGCGTGAGCATGTGATGCAGCCCGTGGCCGAATTCATGGAACAGCGTGATCACTTCGTCGTGCGTGAAGCACGCGGGCTTGCCGCCGACCGGCGCGGAGAAGTTGCAGGTCAGGTACGCGACGGGCGTCTGCACGTCGCTGCCGCGCTTCGCGCGCGAACGCGCGTCGTCCATCCAGGCGCCGCCGCGCTTGCCTTCGCGTGCGTACAGGTCGAGATAGAACTGCGCGACGAGCGAGCCGTCGCGGTTCTCGACGCGGAAGAAGCGCACGTCCTTGTGCCATACCGGCGCGTCGTCCGGCTTGATCTTCACGCCGAACAGCGTTTCGGTGACGGTGAACAGGCCCTTCAGCGCGGCCGGTTCCGGGAAGTACTGCTTGACCTCGTTTTCCGAGAACGCATAGCGCTGCTGGCGCAGCTTCTCGGCCGCGTATGCGACGTCCCACGGCGCGAGTTCGGCGAGGCCGAGCTCCTTCGCGGCGAACGTGCGCAGCTCGTCCCAGTCCTTGTCCGCGTGCGGGCGGGCGCGCGTCGCGAGATCCTCGAGGAATGCGATCACCTGCTGCGGCGATTCGGCCATCTTCGGCGCGAGCGACACTTCGGCGAAGTTGCGGTAGCCGAGCATCTGCGCCTCTTCGCGGCGCAGCTTCAGCGCGTCGACGACGATCGCCGTGTTGTCCCATTCGGCCTTGCCGTCGCCGTACTGCGGCCCGAGCTCCGACGCGCGCGTCGCATAGGCGCGGTAGAGCGTCTCGCGCAGCGCGCGGTTGTCCGCGTACTGCAGCACCGGGAAGTACGACGGGAAATGCAGCGTGAATTTCCAGCCTTCCTTGCCGTCCTTCTGCGCGGCTTCGCGAGCAGCCTCGATTGCGTCGCCGGGCAGGCCGGCCAGCTCGGCTTCGTCGGTGACGAAGTACGCGTACGCGTTGGTTGCATCGAGCACGTGATCGGAAAACGCCTTCGACAGCGCGGCCTGCTGTTCCTGCAGTTCCGCGAAGCGCGGCTTCTGGTCTTCGGGCAGCTCGGCGCCCGACAGGCGGAAGTCGCGCAGCGCATTGTCGAGGATCTTCTTGCGCTCGGCGGACAACGTCGCGTATTCGGCGCTCGCGGCGATCGCCTTGTACTTTTCGTACAGCGCGAGATTCTGGCCGACGCTCGACCAGAACTCGGTCACGCGCGGCAGGTTTTCACCGTAGGCGGCGCGCAGTTCGGGCGTGTCGGCGACCGCATTCAGATGGCCGACGATGCCCCATGCGCGGCCGAGCGGCTCCGTGGCCTGCTCGACCGTCTCGACGACGGCGGCCCAGGTCGACGGCGTGTCGCTCGCGCTCGCCGCTTCGACCGCGCGGCTGGCGGCGTCGAGCAGCGTATCGAGCGCGGGCGTCACGTGTTCCGGGCGGATCTCGCCGAAACGGGGCAGGCCGGAGAAGTCGAGGAGCGGATTGGTGTTGGCGCTGGCGGACATAAGACTCCCTGTCTGTTGCCGGATGAACCGGGATGAAAAGGGTGAGGCGCGATGAAGCGGCGCCCGATACCGACATTATTGGGGCGCATCGTGCGCTTTCCAATCGTTAGTTTCTAATGACGCGATTGACGCAGGGTCGGATGTGGGCGCCCGGCCAGGGGCGCCCGGCCAGGGGCGGCCGGCCAGGGGCGGCCGGCCAAGGGTGACCGGCGGCGGGCGAGCAGCGAGGTGCATCGGCGCGCCGGCCGGCGCGATGCAGCCGCGCGATTGCGGCTGGCGAGGCGCCGGCGCGCGGACCGCGCACCGGCTCGGCAAAGGCAGCGTCAGGCCGCGGCGGCGGCGCGTTCGGCGGATTCGATCGTGTTGATCAGCAGCATCGTGATGGTCATCGGGCCGACGCCGCCCGGCACCGGCGTAATGTAGCCGGCGACTTCCTTCACGCCCGCGAAATCGACGTCGCCGCACAGCTTGCCCGCGTCGTCACGGTTCATGCCGACGTCGATCACCGTCGCGCCCGGCTTCACCATGTCGGCGGTCAGGATGTTGCGCTTGCCGACCGCGGCGACCACGATGTCGGCCTCGCGCGTATGCGCGGCGAGGTCGCGCGTCTTGCTGTGGCAAATCGTCACGGTCGCGCCGGCGTCGAGCAGCATCATCGCCATCGGCTTGCCGACGATGTTTGAGCGGCCGATCACGACCGCGTTCGCGCCTTGCAGCGCAATGCCGTGCGCTTCGAACATCTTCATCACGCCGTACGGTGTGCACGGGCGGAACAGCGGCTTGCCGGTCATCAGCGCGCCGGCGTTCGCGACGTGAAAGCCGTCGACGTCCTTTTCCGGCGCGATCGCCTCGATCACCTTGTGGCTGTCGATGTGCGCGGGCAGCGGCAGCTGGACGAGGATGCCGTGGATCTTCGGGTCGCGGTTCAGTTCGTCGATGCGCGCGAGCAGGTCGGCTTCCGACAGCGTGGCCGGGTACGCATCCTTCAGCGAGAAGAAGCCGTTGTCCTCGCACGCCTTGATCTTGTTGCGCACGTAGACTTCGCTCGCCGGGTTGGCGCCGACGAGGATCACCGCGAGACCGGGCTGGTGGCCGCGTGCGGTCAGCGCGGCGGCGCGTTCGGCGGCCTGGGCGCGCAAGGTCTTCGAAAGGGCGTTGCCGTCGATGAGGAGGGCTGTCATGGTGGTGGGTCCTGCCGGGAAGTTGGAATGCGGGCGTACGGCGCGCGAAGCGCCGTAGCAAAGCACGTAATTATACCGTTCGCCTGCTGCCGTCCGACAGCGAATCAACGGGAAGCGTCATGGCCGCGGCGCTCGCGTGCCGGGAGAAACGGCCGCCGCCGCGCGAGTGGGCCGCATCGCGCGGGGCGGCAAACACCGGTTGCGGGCCGGGCGGCCGGCGAACCCGCTCAGGCCTGCTTCTTCGACAGCGCGAGGCGCAGCAGGTCGGCCACCGTGTTGACGTTGAGCTTTTCCATGATGTTCGCGCGGTGCGCCTCGACCGTCTTGATGCTGATGCCGAGGTCGTCGGCGATCTGCTTGTTCAGGCGGCCGGCGATGATCCGCTCGAGCACCTGCTGCTCGCGCGCGGTCAGCTTCGACAGGCGTTCGCTCGCGGCACGCTGCTCCTGCACGCTCTTGCTTTCGCTTCGGGCCTTGTCGAGCATCCGCTCGACGAGCTTGCGCAGCTCGGCTTCGTCGAACGGTTTCTCGATAAAGTCCATCGCACCCTTTTTCATCGTCGACACGGCCATCGGCACGTCGCCGTGACCGGTGACGAAGATGATCGGCAGCGCGGCATTGTCGGCGATCAGGCGTTCCTGCAATTCGAGGCCGCTCATGCCCGACATCCGCACGTCGAGGATCAGGCAGGCGATCTGGCCGGCCTGCTGCGCCGGCTGATAGGCATCGAGGAACTGCTCGGCGCTCGAGAAGCATTGCACGCGATAGCCGTTCGCCTCCAGCAGCCAGCGCAGCGAGTCCCGTACGGCCTCGTCGTCGTCGACGACAAAGACGGTTTCCTGAGTGGTGGTGACAGGGCTATTCATAGTTCTCCCGTAACGGTATGTGATGCCGATGCCTCGCGCCCCCCTTGGCCGAGATCAGCGGGTTCCCCAATGGGCAGGCTGCAGTGGAACGTCGCGCCGGAAATGCGGCCATCCGGCTCGACGTTGTTGACCACCCACAGACGCCCCCGATGCGATTCGATGATCGAACGGCAGATGTTCAGCCCCATGCCCATGCCGTCGGACTTGGTGCTGTAAAACGGTTCGAACAGGCGCTCGGCGGTCGCTTCGTCGACGCCCGGGCCCTGGTCGATCACACGGATGTCGACGAAGCCCGCATCGATGTCGGCGACCACGCGGATCACGCCGTCCGCCGACGCCGGCTTCACGTCGGCCATCGCCTCGGCTGCGTTCTTCATCAGGTTCATCAGCACCTGTTCGATCAGCACGGGGTCGACATAAATAATAGGCATTCTTGCGAGGATTTCCGTGACGATCCGGATCCTGCGCTTTCTGGCCTCGATTTCGGCCAGCCCGACCGCATCGGCGACGATGTCCGCGACCCGCGCCGGCTGGCGCTTCGGCTCGCTGCGCTTCACGAATTCGCGAATCCGCTTCACGATCATCCCGGCCCGCAGCGCCTGCTGCGCGGTCTTTTCCAGCGCGGGCTGCAGCGTCTCGGGCGTGCCGCGGCCGCTCTTCACGAGCGCGAGCGTGCCCGAGCAGTAGTTGTTGATCGCGGCGAGCGGCTGATTCAATTCGTGAGCAATCGACGACGCCATTTCGCCCATCGTCATCAATCGGCTCGTGAACTGCAGTTTCTCTTCCTGCTGGTGCGCGAGCTCCTGCGCCTTCTTGCGGGTCGTGATGTCGGTCGCGATCTGCATCTGCGCGAGGTGGCCGTCCACCCACTGGATGTACTGGCGGCGCACCTCGAACCACTTCTGGATGCTCTCGACGTACACCTCCTGCGCATCGGCGGTGCTGCTCGTCAGCGCGGCGGCCGGCAGGCCCGCGAACGCGTCGACCATGTCGATCGAGTCGGACGATGCCTGCGCGCGATCGAAGCCACCGCCCGACAGCTCCAGATGGCCATCCGGGCGGATGCCGAACAGGTGGCGGTAGTAGCGGTTCGCGAACAGCAGCTCGGCTTCGTCGGCGGCCAGCACCGACACCGCGGCGTCGAGGCTTTCGAGCACCGTCGTGAAGCGTTCGTGCGCGGCCGCGAGCTCTTCGCGCGCGCGCTTCGGCTCGGTGATGTCGGTCATCGACGACATCCAGCCGGTCTGGCGGCCCGAACTGTCGATCAGCGGCGACACGTACAGGCGCGCGTGGAACAGCGTGCCGTTCTTGCGCCGCACGCGCAGCTCGAAGCCCGAGCTCGGCGCCTTGCCGCGCAGCGTCATGTCGAGCTGGCGCTGCATTTCCGGGTACGCGTCGCGCGGCCAGTACGGGAACGGCGCGACCTTGCCGACGAGATCGGTTTCGTCCCAGCCCGTCATCCGGCAGAACGCGGGGTTCACGTGCGTGATGCGGCCGTGCATGTCGAGCACGCGCATGCCGATCAGCACCGAGTTTTCCATCGCACGGCGGAAGAACGCTTCCGCGTACAGCGCCTGCTGCGCCTCGAAGCGCTGGCGCGTGTGCTTCCACAGGCTCCAGAGGCTCCACAGCACGAAGCACGACAGGCCGGCGACGAGCCACACGAGCGTGTTGTTGGTCAGGTTGGTGAGCTGCGGGAACGCGTACACGCGCACCGTCAGCCCCTGGCCGGGCGGGTCGAGCGGAAGATCGTAGTGCGAGTCGCGCGGCAGGCGCGGGCGTGTCGACGTGGACGACAGTTCGCGGTTGTTCGAATCGGTGATGGAGATCTTGTACTTCGACGACAGTTCCTGCGGGATGTCGTGCTTCAGGATGCCCTCGACCGAGAACACCGCGGCGATCGAGCCGAGGTATTCGCGGTCGCCGCGCATCACGGGCGTCTGCAACGTGATGAAGCCGTTGCCGAAGTCGTCGTAGATCAGCGGAGAATAGGCCTGGCGGCGCGTGCTGCGCGCCTCGTCGTACGCGCCGCGCACGGCGTCCTGCATCTGCGCGTCGCCGGGCTTCGCGAGGCGCTGGCCGAGCAGCGGCGGATGCACGGTCGGCCAGCGCTGCACGCCGGGCGCCGTGTACCAGTTCAGGTAGAGGATTTCCGGATGCGTCTGCATCACGTCCGCGACGGCCATCTGGAATGCGTTCTGGTCGAGGCGGCCGGACGCGAGGTCGCGCGACAGCGCCTGCAACTGTTCCTGCGCGCCCGTCATCGACAGGCGGATCTGCTGCTGGGCCCACGCGACGTTGCGGAACAGGGTGTCTTCCTGCTGCTGCTGTTCGCGCCGGTTGAGGCTCCACAGGATGAGGCTCATCACCACGAGGAACACCAGGATCGACAGCAGCGGCGTCAGCAAATAGGAGTTGGACCACCACGGTCCGTGGTGCCAACGGGACGGCTGCGACTCCGCCGGCGGGCCCGGCGGTCGCGCCGAGCGTGCGAAAAGCCGATCGGTCAACATGGCAGGATTGTAGCGCAGCGCAATACATGGAAAACCGATACCGGATATGTTGAACGGAAACGGTTTTGTTCGGACGAGACGGGCCGCGGAGCCCCGAAATATGGGTGCAGCGCAGCAATATTCCGCATTACGAGAAAAGATCTCACAATTCGAAAATTTTGTTGCGCAGGCCCGTCCACGCTCATTACAATCCGTCGGAGCTTGCCCGCAGCCGGCCGCGTCGCGTCGTCTGCACGAGAGCGATCCTCACATTCCAGGACCCAGGAGACGAGAATGTCCGCTGTACCGAACGAAGTGATGAAATATGTCGCCGCCGAACGTGACGACGACCCGCAAGAAACCGTCGAGTGGCTGGAGTCGCTCGATGGCGTGATCTCCTCCGTGGGCACCGGCCGTGCGCATTACCTGATCGAAAAGCAGATCGAATTCGCCCGCATGCACGGCGAACACCTGCCGTTCTCCGCCAATACCCCGTACATCAACACGATTCCGGTCGAAGCCCAGGCAAAGATTCCGGGCGACCAGGACATCGAGCACCGCATCCGTTCGTACACGCGCTGGAACGCGCTGGCGATGGTGCTGCGCGCAGGCAAGGACACGAACGTCGGCGGCCACATCGCGTCGTTCGCATCGGCCGCGACGCTCTACGACGTCGGCTACAACCACTTCTGGCACGCAGCGTCCGACCAGCACGGCGGCGATCTCGTGTTCGTGCAGGGCCACTCGTCGCCGGGCGTGTACTCGCGCGCGTTCCTGCTCGGCCGCCTGAAGGAAGAGCAGCTCGACAACTTCCGCCAGGAAGTCGACGGCAAGGGCATCTCGTCGTATCCGCACCCGTGGCTGATGCCGGACTTCTGGCAGTTCCCGACCGTGTCGATGGGCCTCGGCCCGATCATGGCGATCTACCAGGCCCGCTTCATGAAGTATCTGGAATCGCGCGGCATCGCGAAGACGGAAGGCCGCAAGGTGTGGGCGTTCCTCGGCGACGGCGAGACGGACGAGCCGGAATCGCTCGGCGCGATCGGCATGGCGAGCCGCGAGAAGCTCGACAACCTCGTGTTCGTGATCAACTGCAACCTGCAGCGTCTCGACGGTCCGGTGCGCGGCAACGGCAAGATCATCCAGGAACTCGAATCGGAATTCCGCGGCGCCGGCTGGAACGTGATCAAGGTCATCTGGGGCAGCCGCTGGGATGCGCTGTTCGCGCGCGACAAGTCGGGCGCGCTGATGCGCCGCATGATGGAGTGCGTCGACGGCGAATACCAGACGTACAAGTCGGAGTCGGGCGCGTACGTTCGCGAGCACTTCTTCAACACGCCTGAACTGAAGGCGCTCGTCGCCGACTGGTCGGACGACGACATCTGGGCGCTGAACCGCGGCGGTCACGATCCGCACAAGATCTACGCGGCGTTCCATGAAGCCACGAACACGAAGGGCGCGCCGACCGTCATCCTCGCGAAGACCATCAAGGGCTACGGGATGGGCGAGTCGGGCCAGGCGATGAACATCACGCACCAGCAGAAGAAGCTGCCGGTCGAGCAACTGAAGAAGTTCCGTGACCAGTTCCGCCTGCCGATCACCGACGAGCAGATCGCCGACGTGCCGTACCTGAAATTCGAGGAAGGCTCGAAGGAACTCGAATACATGCGCCAGAAGCGCATGGACCTCGGCGGCTACCTGCCGCACCGCCGCGAGAAGGCGACGTCGCTGCCGGTGCCGGCGCTCGACGCGTTCGAGCCGCTCCTGAAGGGCACGGGCGAAGGCCGCGAGATCTCGACGACGATGGCGTTCGTGCGGATCCTGAACATCCTGCTGAAGGACAAGGCGCTCGGCAAGCGCGTCGTGCCGATCGTCCCGGACGAATCGCGTACGTTCGGCATGGAAGGCCTGTTCCGCCAGATCGGTATCTGGAACCAGGAAGGCCAGAAGTACGTGCCGGAAGATTCCGACCAGCTGATGTTCTACAAGGAATCGCAGACCGGCCAGATCCTGCAGGAAGGCATCAACGAAGCGGGCGGCATGTGCGACTGGATCGCGGCGGCGACGTCGTATTCGACGCACGGCGAGATCATGGTGCCGTTCTACATCTTCTACTCGATGTTCGGCTTCCAGCGGATCGGCGACCTCGCCTGGGCCGCGGGCGACATGCGTTCGCGCGGCTTCCTGCTGGGCGGCACCGCGGGCCGTACGACGCTGAACGGCGAAGGCCTGCAGCACGAAGACGGTCACTCGCTGCTGTGGGCGGCATCGGTGCCGAACTGCGTGAGCTACGACCCGACGTTCGGCTACGAACTCGCGGTGATCATCCAGGACGGCCTGCGCCGCATGGTGCAGGACCAGGAAGACGTGTACTACTACATCACGGTGATGAACGAGAACTACGAGCACCCGGCGATTCCGCAGGGCGAGCACGTGGCGGCCGACATCATCAAGGGCATGTACGCGTTCAAGAAGGCCGACGCCGACAAGAAGGCGCCGCGCGTCCAGTTGCTCGGCGCGGGCACGATCTTCAACGAAGTGATCGCTGCCGCCGACCTGCTGAAGAACGACTGGGGCGTCGCCGCCGACCTGTGGAGCGTGCCGAGCTTCACCGAACTCGCGCGCGAAGGCCACGAAATCGAGCGCTGGAACCTGCTCCATCCGACGGAGGAGCGTCGCCTGTCGCACGTGCAGAAGTGCCTGAAGGACACGCAGGGCCCGGTCATCGCATCGACCGACTACGTCCGTGCGCTGGTAGACCAGATCCGTGGCCAGATCGATCGCCGCTTCGTCGTGCTGGGCACCGACGGCTTCGGTCGTTCGGACACCCGCGAGAAGCTGCGTCACTTCTTCGAGGTCGACCGTCACTGGGTCACCGTCGCCGCGCTCAACGCGCTGGCCGACGAAGGCACGATCGAGCGCAAGGTGGTCGCTGACGCGATCGCCAAGTACAACCTCGATCCGTCCAAGCCCAACCCGATGACCGTTTAACGCACACGCCGTGTGATGCCGCGCGCCGCTCCCGCGAGGAGCGCGCGCGGCCATGGAGACAGAAACAGATGAGTCAAGCGATCGAAGTGAAGGTGCCGGATATCGGCGATTACAAGGACGTGCCGGTCATCGAGATCGGCGTGAAGGTGGGCGATACGGTCGAGCCCGAGCAGTCGCTCGTCACGCTCGAGTCGGACAAGGCGACGATGGACGTGCCGAGCCCGGTCGGCGGCGTCGTGAAGGAAATCAAGGTCAAGGTTGGCGATTCCGTGTCGGAAGGCTCGCTGATCATCCTGCTCGAAGGCGGCGCTGGCGCGCAGGCGAACGGCGCGGCCGCGCCGGCCGCGGCTCCGGCTCCGGCAGCAGCACCGGCACCGGCTGCCGCAGCCCCCGCGGCCGCACCGGCAGCGTCCGGCGGCACCCTCGAAGTGAAAGTGCCCGACATCGGCGACTACAAGGACGTCCCGGTGATCGAGATCGGCGTGAAGGTCGGCGACACGGTCGAGAAGGAACAGTCGCTCGTC